>DASUPQ010000212.1 GCA_036280995.1 Actinomycetota bacterium
CTCGCGGTCGATGGCCTCGGGGACGGGGCTGCTGGACCTGGCCAGCGCCGCCTGGGACGCCCAGGCGCTGGCCCTGGCCGGCGTCGACGAGCGGGCCCTGCCCGCCGTGGCCGGCCCCGGCTGGACGGGCCGGCTGGGGCCGGAGGGGGCGCGCCGCTGGCCGGCCCTGGCCGAGGCGACCTGGCACCCGGTGACCGGCGACGGGGCCGCCTCCAACGTCGGCGCCGGCTGCGTCTCGCCCGACCTGGTGGCCATCAACATCGGCACCTCGGCCGCCATCCGGGCCGTCGAGCCGGCCGACCAGGCCCGCCCCCTCCACCGCGGGCTCTGGCGCTACCTGGTCGACGACGACCACGTGGTCAGCGGGGCCGCGTTCTCGGGGGCCGGGAACCTGTACGCCTGGCTGCGCCAGGTCACCACCCTGCCGGCCGAGGGCTCGGTCGAGGATGGGCTGGCCACGGTCCCGCCCGGGTCGCGGGGGGTGGTGGTCATGCCGTACCACGCCGGGTCCCGCCCGCCGCTCGACCTGGCCGCCGGGTCGGGGGCGATCACCGGCCTGTCGCTGGCCACCACCCCGGTCGAGATCCTGGCCGCCACCCTGGAGTCGGTCTGCTACCGGCTGGCCGCCGGCTACGAGGCCCTGGCCGCCACCCTGCCCAAGCCGCCGGCGGTGGTCGCCTCCGGCGGGGCGATCGTCGCCTCCCCCTGGTGGCAGCAGACCCTGGCCGACGTGCTCGGCCGCCCGGTCCGGGTGGTCGACGAGCCCGAGGCGTCGGCCAGGGGGGCGGCCCTGCTCGCCCTCGGCCTGGCCACCGACCCGGCCACCGTGCGCGTGGTCGACCCCCGTCCCGACGCCGTCGAGGCCCAGCGGGCCGCCCGGACCCTGCACGAGGACCTGGCCGCCCGCCTGGGATATGTTTGACCGCCCATCCGACCAAGGAGCCAACCACCGGTGAGTGAGTACGAGCAGGAACAGGAGCTGGTCGAGCAGCTGCCCGAGGACATCGACCCCCACGAGATGGCCGACAGCGTCGAGGACGAGCTGGTGGCCGAGGAGGGCGTGGAGCTGGGACTCGACCCCGACCTGGCCCTGTTCGCGGCCAGGGACGAACTGGAAGAGGGCGAGGAGCCGCCCCTGTAGGCTACGCTCTGTTCCACATGGAACAGCGCGCGCTCATCACCGGCATCGGCACCGTCAACCCGCTCGGGTTGGACGCCCCCTCCACCTGGGAGGCGATGCTGGCCGGGCGCAGCGGCATCGAGACGATCGCGGCCTTCGACCCTTCGCCCTACCCGGTCCGGATCGCCGGCGAGGTCCGCGGCTTCGACCCCGAGTCGGTGGCCTCGCGCAAGGACGCCCGGCGCATGGACCGCGGGGTGCTGTTCGCCGTGGCCGCCGCCGACGAGGCGGTGGCCGACGCGGGCCTCGACAAGCTCGACCCCGAGCGGACCGGCGTGGTCGTCGGCTCGGCCATCGGCGGCATCGGGATCGTCGAGGAGCAGCAGCGCATCCTGATGGAGAAGGGACCGGGCCGGGTGTCGGCCACGTTCCTGCCCAACTGCCTGGTCGACACCGCCACCAGCTACATCGCCACCAGGCTGGGGGTGGTCGGGCTCAACTTCGCGGTCGTGTCGGCCTGCGCCACCGGCTCCCACGCCATCGGCGAGGCGGCCGAGCTGATCCGCCAGGGCCGGGCCGACGTGATCCTGGCCGGCGGCACCGAGGCCTGCATCACCCCGCTGGTCCTGGCCGGGTTCTGCCAGATGCAGGCCCTGGCCCCCGGCAACGACGACCCGCCGGCGGCCTCGCGCCCGTTCGACCGGGCCCGGGCCGGCTTCGTGATCGCCGAGGGCGCCGCCGTGGTCCTGCTCGAGTCCGAGGCTCACGCCCGCGCCCGCGGGGCCAAGGTCTACGCCGAGGTCGCCGGGTACGGCGCCTCCAACGACGCCTACCACGTGGCCACCCCGCACCCGGCCAGCCGCGGGGTCATCCACATGTTCAAGGACGCCATGACGTCGGCCAGGATCCGGCCCGAGGAGGTCGGCTACGTCAACGCCCACGGCACCGGCACCCCGCTGGGCGACCCCGCCGAGACCCAGGCCATCCGCCAGGCGTTCGGCGCCCACGCCGACGACCTGGCCGTCTCCTCCACCAAGTCCATGACCGGCCACCTCTTCGGCGCGGCCGGCGCCCTCGAGGCGATCGCCAGCGCCCTCGCCCTGCGCGACCAGGTCCTGCCCCCGACCATCAACCTCGAGGACCCGGACCCAGCATGCGACCTCGACTACGTACCCCTGAAGAGCCGGGAGGCCCGCTTCGACGTGGCCATCTCGAACTCAATGGGCCTGGGCGGCCACAATGGCGCCGTCGTCCTTCGCCGCGTCAGCTCCTGAAGCAACGCCGCGAAGCCGTCGCCGCCGCCAGACAGTCCGCCCCACCCCCGGCCCCGGTCAGCTTGCCCACCCTCCTCCGCGAAGCCCTCCGCAGCCCCCGCGACCTCGCCCTGATGCTCGCCGCCCTCCTGGTCGCCATGATCATCACCTCCCCCCTCCCCACCTACCTCTGGGGCCCCGCCGCCCTCCTCCTCGCCGCCATCCCCGGCACCATGATCATGAACCGGGTCCGCGACCGCGCCGAGGCGCGGGTCCGCCGGGAACAAGAGGGAAACGAGCCGAAGGCTACCTAGGACGATCCGTCGGCCTCGCGCCGGACGGGGGACGAGGCCGACCTTCTGGACCAGCACCTTCCGGTCGCAACGGCGGGCCGGCGAGGGCGGCCAGCAGCTGGCGCGCCTTCATCGAGGGGACCACGCCCGAGGACGCCACCGACGCCCCTCGCCCGGTGCCTCGGGGCCGTCCACACCCCCGTGTGGGGGATCGGTCTAGCGGCGGAGGTGCCGGACCGACCCGTCCGGGTTGCCGAGGAGGACCTCGTCGGCGTGGTCGAGGAACAGGCCGTGGTCGACCACGCCGAGGGTGGACTTGAGGGCGGGGCCCAGGGATCCGAGGTCGGCGTCGGGGGGGAGCTCGCAGTCGAGGAGGTGGTGGCCCTCGTCGGTGACGAACGGGGATCCGTTCTGAGCGGGGCGGAGGGTTGCCGAGGGGAGGAGGTCGAGGAGGCGATGGCGGGTGGTCTGCCACGCGAACCGGACGACCTCGACGGGGAGGGCCTTGGTGGTGCCGAGGCGGTCGACGAGCTTGGGGGACTCGGCGACGATCAGGACGTGACGGGCGGCGGCCAGGACCAGCTTCTCGCGGAGGAGGGCGCCGCCGCCGCCCTTGAGGAGGTTGAGGGCCGGGTCGACCTCGTCGGCGCCGTCGACGGCCAGGTCGAGGGGGCGGTCGGTGTCCAGGTCGACCAGGTCGATGCCGGCCGCGTGGGCCCTGGCCTCGGTGCGGGCGGAGGCGGCGACGGCCCGCAGCGGGCGGGGCGAGGACCAGGTGGCGCCGAGCAGGTCGATCAGGGCGAACACGGCCCGGCCGGAGCCGAGGCCGATGGTCATGCCGGGCTCGATCCGGGGGCGGGCGGCGGCCGCGGCCGCCGCCCGGGCCGGGTCGTCGAGGAACCCCGTCATGCCTGGGCCGGCCCTGGGCGGACGGTTCCGCGGATGCCGCGCCAGCCGGTGGTGCCGGCCTCGGCGGCGTGGGCGCCGGAGCCCTCCTGCTCGTTCCAGAGGAGGATCGCCGGCCACTCGTGCTCGGTGCCGAGGACCGACAGGCAGGCCGTGCCCAGGAACAGGTGCCTGGCCGCGTCGGGCGGCAGGCCAAGGTAGGAGGCGGTCAGGATGCGGAGCTGGTGGCCGTGGGAGAACAGCAGGGCGCGGCCGCCGTCGGCGGTTAGCTCGGTCAGCAGCGCCCGGACCCGGCCGGTGGCGTCCTCGACCGTCTCGCCGCCCGGGCAGCCGTCCCGGAACAGGTCCCAGCCGGGCCGCGAGGCGCGGATCTCCTGGGTGGTCAGGCCCTCGTAGTCGCCGTAGTCGACCTCCAGCAGGGCGTCGGTGTGCTCGACCTGGTCGCCGAACCCGGCCAGGCGGGCCGTGGTCGCGGCCCGGGTCAGCGGGCTCGACAGGACCCGGTCGACCTCCAGGCCGCGCAGATGCCGGCCGAGCGCCCTGGCCTCGGCCTCGCCGGCCGGGCTGAGCGGCAGGTCGGTGCGGCCGGTGTGCCGCCGCGCCCGCGACCACTCGGTCTCCCCGTGACGGACCAGGTACAGCTCCACAAGATCGCCTCCCGGCTCGGGACGGTAGCATCTGGACAGCCGCCAGTGAGGAGGGCCGCGCGATGATGGACCACCCGCTCACCGTCCGGACCATCTACGAGCGGTCCCGCACCCTGTTCCCCGACAAGCCGCTGGTCACCCGGCGGCCCCGGGGCGTGCGGCGGACCACCTACGGCGACTGGGCCGAGCGGGTGGCCCGGCTGGCCGGCGGCCTGCGCGAGCTGGGCGTCGGGCCGGGCGACCGGGTGGCCACCTTCTGCTGGAACCACGACCGGCACCTGGAGGTGTACTTCGCGGCCGCCCTGATGGGGGCCAGCTACCACACCCTGAACATCCGCCTGGCCGGCGACCAGCTCGCCTACATCGTCAGCCACGCCCGCGACAAGGTGCTGGTCTGCGACGCCGAGCTGGCCCAGGCGATCGGCCCGGTGCTTGGCGAGCTCGACACCGTCGAGCACGTGCTGGTGCTGGACGCCGAGGACGGGGAGCGGCCGTCGCCCGGCTTCGCCGGCGAGCGCGGCTACGAGGACCTGGTCGAGCGGTCGGCCCCGATGACCGACTGGCCGGCCCTGGACGAGGACCAGACGGCCGGCATCTGCTACACCTCGGCGACCACCGGCAACCCCAAGGGGGTGGCCTATTCGCACCGGGCCCTGTACCTCCACTCCCTGGTGGTCGGCCTGGCCGACACGGCCGCCATCTCCGAGCGGGACGTGCTCCTGCCGATCGTGCCCATGTTCCATGTCAACGCCTGGGGGATGCCGTTCGCGGCCACCTGGTACGGGGCCGGCCAGGTCTACGGCGGCCCGGCCCCGACCCCGGCCGACTACCTGCGGCTCATCCGCGAGGAGGGCGTGACCGTGTCGGCCGGGGTGCCGACGGTCTGGCTCGGCATTCTCCAGCTGCTGGAGAAGGACGGCGGCGATCTGGGCCCGTTGCAGCGGATCATCTGCGGCGGGTCGGCGGCCCCGGTGTCGATGATCCGGGCCTACGAGGAGCGCCACGGGGTCCAGTTCATCCACGCCTACGGGATGACCGAGGCGACCCCGGTCACCCATTTCTCGCGGCTCAAGTCGACCATGGACGACCTTCCGGTGGAGGCCCGCTACGGCTACAAGGCCAAGCAGGGCCTGCTCGTCCCGGGCCTGGAGCAGCGGGTGGTGGACGCCGACGGCCACGAGGTGCCGGCCGACGGCAAGTCGATGGGCGAGCTCCAGCTGCGCGGCCCCACCATCGCCTCGGAGTACCTGGACGACCCGCGCTCGGCCCAGACCTTCGTGGACGGCTGGTACCACACCGGGGACGTGGCCACTGTCGACCACGACGGCTACCTGCACCTGGTCGACCGGACCAAGGACCTGGTCAAGTCCGGCGGCGAGTGGATCTCCAGCGTCGAGCTGGAGAACGCCCTGATGGGCCACCCCGAGGTCGCCCAGGCGGCGGTCATCGCCGTCCCCGACGAGAAGTGGGGCGAGCGGCCCCTGGCCGTGGTCGTCCGCAAGCCCGGCGCCGAGGTCGGCGAGGCCGAGGTGGTCGCCTCGGTCGCCGGCAAGTTCCCCAAGTGGTGGCTGCCCGAGCGGGTCGAGTTCGTCGACGAGATCCCCATGACCGCCACCGGCAAGTTCTCCAAGCGCCTGCTGCGCGAGCGCTTCGTGGCCAGCGTCCAGGAGGAGGACGCATCCGATGACCGCTGATGGCCAGGCCGACGCGGCCGAGACCCTGGCCCGGCGGCTGTTCGCCGACGCCCTGGGGGCGCTGGAGCTGTACACCGTCTACGTCGGGGAGCGGCTCGGCCTGTACCGGGCCCTGGCCGAGGGCGGGCCGGCGACCTCCGCGGAGCTGGCCGGGCGCACCGGGACCGTCGAGCGCTACGTCCGGGAGTGGCTGGAGCACCACGCGGCCAGCGGCCTGCTGGCCGTCGACGACCCCGCCGCCGACCCGACGGCCCGGCGCTTCCACCTCCCGGCCGGGCACGTCCCGGTCCTGGCCGACCCCGACGACGTCCGCTACGCGGCCTTCAAGGGGGTCGAGCTGGTCCGCGCCGCCCGGCCGCTGCCCGACGTGGTGGAGGCGTTCCGGCACGGGGGCGCGCCCCCGCCGCTCTCCTGGGCGCCGGAGGGCCGGGCCGAGTTCAACCGGGCGCTGTTCGTCAACCTGCTCGGCCGCGAGTGGCTGCCGGCCATCGGGGAGGTCGACCGGCGGCTGCGGGCCGAGCCGCCGGCCCGGGTGGCCGACCTGGGCTGCGGCACCGGCTGGTCGAGCATCGCCATGGCCACCGCCTACCCGCGGATCAGGGTGGACGGGCTCGACCTCGATCAGGACGTGATCGCCGCCGCGAACGAGAACGCGCGCGAGGCCGGGCTGACCGACCGGGTGCGGTTCTCGGTGCTCGACGCCGCCGACCCGGACCTGCCGGGCCGCTACGACCTGGTGACGATCTTCGAGGCCCTGCACGACATGGCCCGCCCGGTCGAGGCGCTGGCCGCGGCCAGGGGGATGCTGGCCGAGGGCGGCTCGGTGGTGGTGGCCGACGAGCCGGTCGCCGACCAGCTCACCGTCCCCGCCTCGGAGATGGAGCGCTACGCCTACGGCTGGAGCGTGGTGTCGTGCCTGCCCAGCGCCATGGGCGACCCGGGGACGGCCGCCACCGGGGCCGTCATGCGCCCGGCCACCCTGGCCCGCTACGCCAAGGCGGCCGGTTTCGCCCATACCGAGGCGCTCCCGATCGACGCCGACGTCTGGCGGTTCTACCGGCTGGTTCCCTAGCCGCCGCGCCCCGCGGTCAGGCGTCCAGGGCGGCCCGGGCCAGGTCGCGGAGCTCGTCGTCGGAGATGCCGGCGGCGTCGGCGGGACGCAGCCGGATGGTCCCCTTGCCGGACGTGAGCTCGGGGTGGCGCTCGCTGAAGCCGGCGTCGCGGCCCTCCTGCCAGCCGTACACCGACACCCCGTGCCTCCACACGCCGAGGAAGAGGCGGCGGCGGCCGACCTTGTAGGTCGGGATCTGGTAGGAGAGCACCACCGCGGCGTCGGGGCGGGCCTCCAGGACCAGCCGGTGGAGCCGGTCGAACAGGGGGCGGTGCTCGGAGGGGATGGCGTCGATGTAGTCCCGCACGGCGGCGTCCATGGGCCCATTATCGCTCCGGCGGGCCTGGCTCGACCCGGAGGTGGGCAAGGGTCAGCTGACCGGCGGCGCGTCCCTGGCCTCGGCCAGCCAGGCGTCGAGGGGGCGGCCGGCGAGGCGCTCGTAGGCCTCGCGGTAGCGGGCGGCCGTGCCGGCGACCACGTCGGGGGGCAGCGCCGGGGCCGGGGGGCGCTGGTCCCAGGCGTGGTCCTGGAGCCAGTCGCGCACGTACTGCTTGTCGAACGAGGGCGGGGAGTGCCCCGGGGACCAGCCGCCGGCCGGCCAGAACCGGGACGAGTCGGGGGTGAGGACCTCGTCGGCCAGGACCACCTGGTCGCCGTCGCGGCCGAACTCGAGCTTGGTGTCGGCCAGCAGGATGCCGCGCCGGGCGGCGTGCCCGGCCCCCCGCCGGTAGACCTCGAGGGTCAGGTCGCGCAGCCGCCCGGCCAGCTCGGGCCCGAGGGCCTCGGCCACCGCCGCCTCCGAGACGTTCTCGTCGTGGCCGGTGTCGGCCTTGGTGGCCGGGGTGAAGATGGGCTCGGGCAGCCGGTCGGCCTGGCGCAGCCCGCCGGGCAGGGGGATGCCGCAGACCGACCCGGTGGCCTGGTAGTCCTTCCAGCCCGACCCGACCAGGTAGCCGCGGGCCACGCACTCGAACGGCACCATGTCCAGGCGCCGGACCAGCATGGCCCGGCCGGCCAGGTGCCGGGCGGACGGGGGCAGCTCCGAGGCCCGCCAGCCGGCCAGGTGGTTGGGGACGAGGTCGGCGAGCAGGTCGAGCCAGAACACGGTCAGGGCGGTCAGGACCTCGCCCTTGCCGGGGACTGGGTCGTCCAGGACCACGTCGAAGGCGGAGATGCGGTCGCTGGCCACCAGCAGCAGGTGGCCGTCGTCGACCTCGTACAGGTCACGGACCTTGCCGGACCCCAGGTGCCGCAGCCCGTCCGGGGCCGTCAGCTCGCTCATGGCAGCGCCTCCAGTCGCTCGAACACGGCGCCGGCCCCGGCCACGAACCGGGCCGGGTCGAGGGCGGCGTCCAGGGCGGGCCCGGACAGCACCTCGGCCACGCCCGGCTCGGCCAGGAGCAGGTCGCGGAAGCCGCCCTTGCCCTCCCAGGCCGCCATGGCCGCCCGCTGCACCACCAGGTACGCGTCCTCCCTGGTCCAGCCGGCGTCGACCAGGGCCAGGAGGGCGGCCGACGACCCGGCCAGCCCGCCCGACGAAGCTAGGTTGGCCCGCATCCGCTCCGGGGAGACCCGCAGGCCGGCGACCAGCCAGTGGGCCCGCTCCAGGGCGTAGTCGAGCACGCAGCAGGCGTCGGGCAGGACGACCCGCTCAACGGCCGAGTGGGAGATGTCACGCTCGTGCCAGAGGGCGACGTCCTCCAGGCCGGCGGTGGCGTAGCCGCGCAGCAGCCGGGCCATGCCGCAGAGGCGCTCGGCCACGATCGGGTTGCGCTTGTGGGGCATGGCCGAGGAGCCCCTCTGGCCCTCGGCGAACGGCTCCTCGGCCTCCCGGACCTCGGTCCGCTGCAGGTGGCGGACCTCGGTGGCCAGGCGCTCGACGTCGGCCCCGACCACGGCCAGGGCGGCCAGCAGCTCGGCGTGCCGGTCGCGGGCCACGACCTGGGTCGGGGCCGGCTCGGGCCGCAGGCCCAGCTCGCCGAGGACCTCGGCCTCGATCTCGGCGGGCAGGTTGGCGTAGGTGCCGACCGCCCCCGAGACGGTGCCGACGGCGACGGCGTCCCGGGCGGCGGCCAGCCGGCGCCGGTCGCGGTCGAAGGCGAAGGCGTGGCCGGCCAGCTTGAGGCCGAAGGTGGTCGGCTCGGCCGCCACCCCGTGGGTGCGGCCCAGGCAGAGGGTGTCGCGGTGCTCAAGGGCGCGGTCCCGGGTGGCCGTGACGAGGCGGTCGAGCCGGCGCGCCAGCAGGTCGCAGGCCCGGGTGAGCTGCAGGGCTAGGGTGGTGTCGAGCAGGTCGGAGGCGGTCATGCCGTAGTGGACGTGCCGGGCGGCCTCGCCGATCCCCTCCCCGTAGGCGGTCAGGAAGGCGATCACGTCGTGGTGCAGCTCGGCGTCGAGCTGGTGGACCCGCTCGGGCGCGGGGGCCGGGGCCTCCTCGATCACGGCCAGGTCGGTCGCGGGCACCAGCCCCCGGCGGGCCCTGGCCCTTACCACCGCCACCTCGACCTCGACGAACAGCCGGAAACGGGTCGCCTCGCTCCAGATGGCGCCCATCTCGGGGAGGGTGTACCGGGGGATCATGGGCTACAGCCGCAGGCCCTCGGCCAGCTGGTCCTTGAACTCCTGCAGCTGGAGGCGGAGCCGGGGGTCCCCCGTGGCCAGGATCTGCACGGCCAGGATGCCGGCGTTGGCGGCGGCGTCGAGCCCGACGGCGGCCACCGGCACCCCCGACGGCATCTGCACGATCGAGTACAGCGAGTCCTGGCCGCCGAGCTGCGGGGTGAAGATCGGCAGCCCGATCACGGGCAGGGTGGTGTGGGCGGCCAGCACCCCGGGCAGGGCGGCCGCCTTGCCGGCGGCGGCGATGATCACCTGGAGCCCGCGGTCGACGGCGCTGGCCCCGTACTCGGCCACCCGGCGGGGGTCGCGGTGGGCGCTGAGCACCTCCAGCTCGTACTCGACGCCGAACTTCTCCAGCATGACCGCCGCGGTCTTGGCCTTCTCCTCGTCGGAGGTCGAGCCGAGCACGATCCCAACCCTTGGCGGCATGAACACTCCTTGATGTGTGCTGGTGCGGAGGCATTCTAGAACGTTCTAGGGAAGGCCCCCCTGTTGGACCTCCTCGACGGCGTCGGTGAGGCCGAGGCGTTCCAGGGCGGCGACGATCCAGGCGTGCTTGGCCTTGGAGAAGGCGACCGAGTCGACCGTCCCGGCCCCGACGATGGACCGCTTCAGCTCCTCGTACTCCGCGCGCAGGCCCGGGTCGGCCAGGAGGGCGTCGCGGAAGCCGCGCAGGGCCGTCACCTCGGGGCTGGACGCCGGCACCACGTGGACGTGGACCCGGAACGAGGTGTCCCCGTGGCGGATGACGCCCTGGAGCATCGGCCGGGTCGGGGGGAAGGCGGTGGCCACTTGCTGGCGCTGGAAGCCGAGCTCGAGCAGGTCGTCGGTGACCGCCGGGATCTCCTCGGGCGGGGTCGGCAGGAGCAGGTCGACGGTGCCCTTGCCGGCCAGGCCGGGCACGGCCGAGCTGCCGACGTGCTCGGCCACGGCGCCGGGGCGCTTGGCGGCGATCAGGTCGGCGACCTGCCTGGCCACCGCCGGCGCGGCGGCGTTGGACTCGCGGACCATGATGGGGACCCGGCAGTAGGGCAGGATCGGCGGCCGCTCGTCAGGTTGCATATCACCCATCTCGTACAACCGTACGAAGAGTCTCTACGGTAGCACGGCGGCGATGTCCCGCCGGTAGTGGACGCCGTCGAACCGGACCAGCTCGGCGGCCTGGTAGGCGCGGGCCCTGGCGTCGGCCAGGTCGTCGCCAAGGGCGGTGACCCCGAGCACCCGCCCGCCCGCGGTGCGGACCCTCCCGGCCTGGTCGAGGGCCGTGCCGGCGTGGAACAGGTGGACGCCGGGCCGGGCCGCGGCCTCCTGGAGGCCCCCGATCTCCAGGCCGGTGCGGTAGGAGCCCGGGTAGCCGCCGGCGGCCAGCACCACGGTGACGCAGGCCCGCGGGTCCCAGGAGACCTTGCACCCCGACAGCGTGCCCTCGGCCGCCGTCCAGGCCAGGTCGGCCAGGTCGCTGGTCATGCGGGGCAGGATGACCTGGGTCTCGGGGTCGCCGAAGCGGCAGTTGAACTCGAGCACCCTCGGCCCGTCGGCGGTCAGGGTCAGCCCGGCGTAGAGCAGGCCCTGGTAGCGGGCGCCCCGGCGGGCCAGCTCGGCCACGGTCGGCTCCAGCACGGTCCGGCGGACCTCCTCGACCAGGTCGTCGTCGACGTCGGGCAGGGGCGAGAAGGCGCCCATGCCGCCCGTGTTGGGCCCGGTGTCGCCGTCGCCGACCCGCTTGTGGTCGCGGGCCGGGGCCAGGGGGAGCACGGTGCGCCCGTCGGTGACCGCGAACACGCTGGCCTCCGGCCCCTCCAGGAACTCCTCGAGCAGGATGGTGGCGCCGGCGTCGCCGTGGACCCGCCCGACCAGGGCGGCCTCGACGGCGGCGCGGGCGGCCGCGTGGTCACCGGTGACGGTGACGCCCTTTCCGGCGGCCAGCCCGTCGGCCTTGACCACCCAGGGGGGGCCGAAGTCGTCAAGGGCGGCCACCGCCGCCCGGGGGTCGGTGAAGCTCTCGGCGCGGGCCGTCGGCACCCCGGCGGCGGCCATGACCTCCTTGGCGAACGCCTTGGAGCCCTCGATGCGGGCGGCCGCCGCCGTCGGCCCGAACACCGGCAGGCCGCGGTCCAGGAACTCGTCGGCCACGCCGGCGACCAGGGGCTGCTCGGGGCCGACGATCGTCAGGTCGACCCGGTTCCGCTCGGCGAAGGCGGCCAGCCCGGGCCCGTCGATGGCGCTCAGCCCGGCGACGTTCTCGGCCACCGCCGCCGTGCCGGCGTTGCCGGGCATGGCGAACAGCCGCTCCGCGTCGGGACTCTGGGCGAGGGTGGCCAGCAGGGCGTGCTCGCGCCCGCCCCCGCCGACGACCGCGATCCGCATCTGTTACTCCTCTCCCCGCAGCAAGGTCTGCTCGCGGCCGGGGCCGACCCCGACGGCGGTCACCGGGACCCCGCCCAGCTTCTCGACGGCGTCGACGTACACCCTGGCCGCCCGGGGGAGGTCCTCCAGCCGGGTGACGCCGCTGATGTCCTCGCGCCAGCCCTCGAACAGCTCGTAGACCGGCTCGGCGTGGTGGACCTCGGTCTGGGTCATGGGCCAGTCCTCGGTGACCTCGCCGTCGATCCGGTAGGCGACGGCCACCGGGATCCGCTCCAGCCGCGAGAGCACGTCCAGCTTGGTCACGAACAGCTCGGTCAGCCCGTTGACCCGGGCCGCGTAGCGGAGCCCGACGGTGTCCAGCCAGCCGCAGCGGCGCGGCCGGCCGGTGGTGGTGCCGAACTCGTCGCCGGCGGCCCGCAGCACCTCGGCCTCGTCCTCGCCGGCCTCGGTGGGGAACGGGCCGGCCCCGACCCGGGTCACGTACGCCTTGGCGATGCCCATGACCCGGTCGATCCAGCCGGGCCCGACCCCGGCCCCGGCCAGGGCGCCGCCGGCCACCGGCGAGGACGAGGTCACGAACGGGTAGGTGCCGTGGTCGACGTCGAGCAGGGTGGCCTGGGCGCCCTCGAACAGCACCTGCTTGCCTTCGCGGAGCGCGTTCCAGACATACAGCGAGGTGTCGGCGATCCGGGGCCGCAGGGCCTCGGCGTAGGTGGCGTACTCCTCGACGATCGCCTCGGCGTCCAGCGGCAGCCGGTTGTAGACCTTGGCCAGCAGCGGGTTGCGCTCGCGCAGCACGGCCTCGACCTTCTTGGCCAGGATCCCCAGGTCGAGCAGGTCCTGGACGCGGATCCCGAGCCGGCCCACCTTGTCGGCGTAGGTGGGGCCGATGCCCCGGCCGGTGGTACCGATCCGCTGCCGGCCCAGCCAGCGCTCGGTGAGCTTGTCCAGCTCCTTGTGCCAGGGCATGATCAGGTGCGCGTTGGCCGAGATGAGCAGCTTGCCGGTGGCGATGCCCTGGGCGTCGAGGGCGGCCAGCTCGGCCAGCAGGGTCCCCGGGTCGACCACCATGCCGTTGCCGATCACGGGGGTGACGTGCGGGTACAGGATGCCGCTGGGGACCAGGTGGAGCTTGAAGGTGCGGCCCCCGACGATCACCGTGTGCCCGGCGTTGTTGCCGCCCTGGTAGCGGACGACCACATCCATCTTGTCGGCCAGCAGGTCGGTCGCCTTGCCCTTGCCCTCGTCCCCCCACTGGCTGCCGACGAGGATGGTTCCCGGCATGGTCTGCGCTCGCTTCTCGAGGTCGGTTGGTGGTCGCTGGGGGCCCGGGGGGCTCAAGGCCGGCCCCCGGTGGTTCCCTCGCAGCAGCCTACATCCGTCGCGAGCCGGTCGTTGCCAGCCACACCCCGGCCAGGACCATGGCGCCGCCGGCCCACAGCGCCGGGCCCGGCAGCTCGTCGAACAGCCACCAGGCGAGCAGGGTGGCGATCACCGGCTCCAGCAGCAGGACCACGGCCACCACCGAGGCGCTCACGCTGGCCAGGAGGCCGTTGAACACGGTGTGGCCGAGCAGCTGGGGACCGGCCACCACCCCGGCCAGGGCCAGCCAGGAGGCGGCCGGGTAGCCGGCCAGGCTCGACCCGGTGAGCAGGCAGGCCGGCAGCAGGGTGGCCGCGGCAACGCCGTAGACCGAGGCGGCGTAGGTCGAGACCGGCAGCCGCTGCCTGGCCACCCGGCCCAGCAGCAGGTAGGCGGCCATGGCCAGCGCCCCGGCGAACGCCAGCACGTCCCCGAGGAGCGCGTCCGGGCCGCCCCCGAACCCGCTGGCGTCCCCGGCCCCGATGACCACCGCCCCGACCGTGGCCAGGACGATCCCGGCCCAGGCGCGGCCGCTGGGCGGCTCGCCAAGGAACACCGACCCGAGGCCGACGAACAGCGGCGCGCAGCTGACCAGCGTGGTCGCGGCGGCCACGGTGGTGAGGCCAAGGGAGGCGTTCCAGAGGGCGAAGTGCGCGGCCAGGAACACCCCCGAGGCGGCCAGCCGGGACAGGTCCCCGCGGCTCAACCGCTCGAGTCCTCCCCGTGAGGCGAACGGCGCCAGCACGGCCGCTCCGGCCAGGCAGCGCCAGAACGCCATGGCCAGCGCGGGCAGGGCCGCCACCTTGATCAGGATCGGCGAGGTCGAGATGGCCAGCACCCCGACGACCATCCACAGGGTGATGCTGGTCCGCGACGCGACCTTCACGCACGGGCCTCGGCGAACCGGTCGAGGACGGCGGCCACGAACCGGTCGGCGGCGCCGATGTCGGCCGCGCTGGCCGGCATCGGGGCCAGCGCCCGCTGGGCGGCCAGGGCGGCGTCGACCAGGCCGGGGTCGGGCAGCCTCGGGCGCGCCCACTCGCCGGCCCCGATCTTGGAGTCGAGCATGTCCTCGTCCAGGAACCGCCAGGCCCGGCAGGCGGTGAGCACCCGGTAGGCGAAGGAGGCGTCGTGGGCCACCGCCCAGCGCAGCTCCTCCGCGGCCCGCTCCAGCAGCCAGGGCCGGGGCGGCTCGGCGAACACCTCGGCCGGCGGCGGCCCGGCCACGGCGATCCCCGCCCGGTGGCAGACGGCGAAGTAGAAGACCAGGTCGGGGTCGCCCGGATGGCCGGCCCCGTCCACCACCTTGGGCTCCGGCCCGGTGGTCGCGTGCAGCTCCCACGGCGGCAGCCGGGGCGGGTCGGCGGCCACCTCGGCCGTGACCACGCTGAGCTCCAGGCCGCCCCCGGGGCAGTGCAGGGACGGGTGCTGGAGGCGGGTGCCGATCACCTGCTTCTCGCGCCGGTCGAGGGGCCGGCTGGCCACCACCAGCAGGTCGACGTCGCTGCGGGACGGCTCCCAGCCGCCCAGGGCGGCCGACCCGTGGAGGTAGACCCCGACCAGCGCCGGCCCCAGGACCGTGTCGAGCCCCGCGGCCACCGCCGCCGGGTAGGCCTCGAGCACCCCGACCGTCCGCGGCACCCCCTCGGGGTTCCCCGGACTCCTCCGGCCGGTCCCACGCTCCACTAGGCGCCGACCAGGTACTCCAGCACGGGGGCCAGCTGCTCGGGCTCGACCGCGCCGTTCCAGCGCCGGGCCACGCGGCCCCGGGCGTCCACGACCACGGTGACGGGCTGGTACGGCACCTGGTAGGCGGCCCAGCTCTGGCCGCTGGGGTCGTTGGCCAGCGGGTACGGGACCTCGAACTGGCGCTGGTACTTGCGGCCCTCGCTCACGGAGTCGTTGTAGGAGACGCCGAAGAACTGGACCGTTCCCTCGAACTCCCGGGCAACCTGCCCGAGGCCGGGCTGCTCGGCCCGGCAGACCACTCACCAGGACTCAAAGAAGTTCACCACCACCGGCTGGCCCCGGAACCCTCCCAGGGTGATCGTGTTGCCGTCGAAGTCGGTGACCTGGATGTCGGGCGCGGGCTGGCGCTCGCCGGCCGGGACCACGCCCCGGGGGACGGGCCGGGTCGTGTCGCTGGTCGACGGCGGCGTCGACGCGGCCGGGTCCGGGCCGGGGTCGGCGGTGGTCGGGGGGGCCGCTGCCGGTGGGTCGGGCGGCGGGTCGCCGCCGCAGCCGGCGACCGCCAGGACCAGCGCGACCAGCAGGGCAAGAAGGGCGAAACGGTGACGCATGCCGCCGATCCTACCCGTTGCCGTAGCATGCGCGGCCGAGGGAGGAACCACCGCCGCCTGGAAGGAGGGTCGCCCGCATGCGCTCCTGGGGCACCGAGTTCAAGCAGTTCCTGCTTCGAGGCAACGTCGTCGACCTGGCCGTCGGGATCGTCATCGGGGCCGCGTTCGCCGCGGTCGTCCAGGCCGCCGTCACCGACCTGCTCACCCCCCTGGTGGCGGCGATCTTCGGCCAGCCCGACTTCAACGACCTCACCTTCACGGTCAACGGGTCGGTGTTCCGCTACGGCCACTTCCTGAACGTCCTGATCGCCTTCATCACGATCGCCTGCGTGGTGTTCTTCTTCGTGGTCAAGCCCATCAACCGGCTGATGGAGCTGTCCCGGCGCCGCGAGTCCCCCGACCCGAGCACCCGCAAGTGCCCCGAGTGCGTGAGCGAGATCCCAATTGATGCTCGCCGCTGCGCCTTCTGCACCTCGGAGGTGGCCCCCGTCTAGGACGGGCTTGCCCGGATTGACAGCGGCGCCAATACTAGGCGCAGCAGAGCGAGGAAGGAGTGGCGATGGACGACGGCCGGCACCCGCTTCCGGCGGAGTTCGATCGGCTGCAGGCGCCCTCGAGCGCCTATGCGCCCCGGCAGGTCGTCACCTACCTGTGCACCCGGGAGCACGTGATGTCGGTGCCGTTCGCGGCCGACGCCGAGGTGCCCGAGGTCTGGGACTGCCGCTGCGGCCAGCCCGCCACGAGGGTGGCGGCGGCCGACGCCTCCTGACCTGAGCAGGACCCTCTACGACCTGGTGGTGGTCGGCGCCGGGCCGGCCGGGGCGGCCGCGGCCCTTGAGGCCAGGCGCCTGCGTCCCGACGCCACCGTGGCCCTGGTCGACAGGGCGGCCTTCCCCAGGGACAAGGCCTGCGGCGACGGGATCGGCCCGCACGCCACCGACGAGCTGGCCGCCCTCGGGGCCTCCGGGGTGCTGGAGGGCTACCCGCCGATCCGGGGGCTGCGCCTCCGCTCCCCCAGCGGGCTGGAGGTGGCCGGCGACCCGGCCCGGCCCAACCACGTGGTCCCGAGGGCCGTGCTCGACGCCCGGCTGGTCGAGGCGGCCACGGCCGCCGGGGCCGAGCTGCGCCGGGCCGGGGTGCGCCGCCTGGAGCAGCACGACGGGATGGTGGTGGTCGACGGCGAGCTGGCCGCCCGGGTGGTGGTCGGCGCCGACGGGGCCAACTCGACCGTCCGGCGGCTGCTGGGCGCCCCGCCCAACCCGGACCGGGCCCTGGCCATCGCCGTCCGCGGGTACGCGCCGGCCCCGGCGGGCCGGCCCGAGCAGCTGATCGCCTGGGTGGCCGAGGGCTGGCCGGCGTACGTCTGGTCGTTCCCCACCGGCACCGGGGTGGCCAACGTCGGCTACGGCCTGCTGCGCAGCCGCTTCCACGGCGACCGGGCCGAGCTGCACCGCCGCCTCCACGACCTGCTCCCCGAGGCCGACCCCGACCCGGCCAGCCTCCGCGCCCACCACCTGCCGTTCTCCTCGTCCCGGCCGCCCCTCGGCCGGGGCCGGGTCCTGCTCGCGGGCGACGCCGCGTCGCTGGTCAACCCCCTGTCGGGCGAGGGCATCTACTACGCCCTGCTCTCGGGCCGCCTGGCCGCCCGGGCCGCCCTGACCGGGCCCCGGGACCCCGTCGCCGCCTACCGGCGCCTGCTCACCAGGGCCCTCGGCCGCCACCTGCGCCACGCCGCCGTGCTGGCCAAGGCGATCCACGCCCCGGCCCTGGCCGAGGCCGGCCTCGGCGCCGCCGCCGCCTCCCCGCGGCTGTTCGACACCCTGGTCGAGCTCGGCCTCGGCCAGGCCAGGATCACGCCGCGGCTGCTGGCCGCCCTCCCGGGCGGCCTGCTGCGGGCCCGCGCCGCTACCAGAGGAACAGGATGAGGGCCTGCAGGGCGAACGCGTTGGCCCAGTTCTCCTGAGCGCTGAACAGCCGCACCTGGTTGTGGGTGGCGCGCCTGGCCGCCTTGACGCCCCGCCAGAGCATCCAGATCACCACGACCTCGAGCACCACGAACAGCCACCGCGGCAGGTGGAAGGGCAGCCCGATGCCCAGCAGGGACAGCCCCCAGAGGATGAACCCGTAGATGAGCATCTTGAAGACGCCCGGGTAGATCGGCCGGGCTCCCCTGCGGTAGCCGGGCGGCGGTCGGCGCATACCCGCAGTCTAGGGTCTGTGGACAACCACCGGAACCCTCACGAGGCCACCGCCGAGGGCTGGCGACGGGTGAAGGTCAGCTTGTCGTCCTCGGCGTCGACCACGACCGTGTCGCCCTCGGTCAGCTCGCCGGCGAGCAGGCGCCTGGCCAGCTCGTCGCCGACGGCCTTGGCGATCAGCCTCCGCAGCGGGCGGGCGCCGTAGGCGGGGTCGTAGCCGCGGTCGGCCAGCCACGCCTTGGCGGCCGGGGTCAGCTCAAGGGTGAGGCGGCGGTCGGCCAGGCGGCCGGCCAGCCTCGCCACCTGGAGGTCGACGATCCGGGCCAGGTCGTCGCGGCCCAGCCGGTGGAAGACCAGGATCTCGTCCAGTCGGTTGAGGAACTCGGGCTTGAACGCCTCCCGGACGGCGGCCATGACCCGCTCGCGGCTGACCTCCTCGGGCTCGACGATGTCGGTGAGCAGCGACGACCCGAGGTTGGAGGTCATGATCAGGACCACGTTGGCGAAGTCGACGGTGCGGCCCTGGCCGTCGGTCAGGCGGCCGTCGTCCATCACCTGGAGGAGCACGTTGAACACGTCCGGGTGGGCCTTCTCGACCTCGTCCAGCAGCACCACGGCGTACGGCCGGCGCCGCACCGCCTCGGTGAGCTGGCCGCCCTCGTCGTAGCCGACGTAGCCGGGGGGCGCCCCGACCAGCCGGGCCACCGAGTGCTTCTCGCCGTACTCGCTCATGTCGCTGCGGACCATGGCCCGCTCGTCGTCGAACAGCAGCGCGGCCAGGGCCCGGGCCAGCTCCGTCTTGCCGACCCCGGTGGGGCCGAGGAACAGGAAGCTGCCGATCGGCCGGCCCGGCTCCGACAGCCCGGCCCGCGAGCGCCGGATGGCGTCGGCGACCGCCTGGACGGCGTCGTCCTGGCCGACCACCCGGAGGTGGAGCTCGTCCTCGAGCCGCAGCAGCTTGGCCATCTCGCCCTGGACGAGCCGGGTCACGGGGATGCCGGTCCAGGCGGACACGACCTTGGCCACGTCCTCCTCGTCCACTTCTTCTTTCAGCATCCTTCGGTCTGCCTGCAGCTCGGTCAGGCGTCGATTGGCCTCTGCCAGGTCGCGCTCCAGGCCGGGCAGGACGCCGTAGCCCAGCTCGGCCGCCCGCTCCAGGGCGCCGTCGCGGGTGGCCCGCTCGGCCTCGCCCTTGACCTCCTCGATGCGGGCGTTGATCTGGCGGATGGCCCCGATGGCCTCCTTCTCGCCCTCCCAGTGGGCCTTCATGCCGGTGAGGGTCTCCTGCAGGGTGGCCAGCTCCTCCTCGAGCTTGGCCAGCCGCTCCCGCGACACCTCGTCCTTCTCCTTCTTGAGCGCGGCCCGCTCGATCTCGAGCTGGCGGGCCCGGCGCTCCAGCACGTCGACCTCGGTCGGCATCGAGTCGATCTCGATGCGCAGCCGCGAGGCGGCCTCGTCGACCAGGTCGATGGCCTTGTCGGGCAGGAACCGGCCGGTCACGTAGCGGTCGGACAGCACCGCCGCCGCCACCAGGGCCGAGTCCTGGATGCGGACGCCGTGGTGGACCTCGTAGCGCTCCTTGAGGCCGCGCAGGATGGCGATGGTGTCCTGGACGCTCGGCTCCCCGACCAGGACCGGCTGGAACCGCCGCTCCAGGGCGGCGTCCTTCTCGATGTGCTTGCGGTACTCGTCGAGGGTGGTCGCCCCGACCATGCGCAGCTCGCCCCGGGCCAGCATCGGCTTGAGCATGTTGCCGGCGTCCATGGCCCCCTCGGCCGCGCCGGCCCCGACCACGGTGTGGAGCTCGTCGATGAAGGTGATGATCTGGCCCTCGGAGCCGCGGATGTCGTCGAGCACGGCCTTGAGCCGCTCCTCGAACTCGCCCCGGAACTTCGACCCGGCGACCATGGCTCCCAGGTCGAGGGCGACGATGCGCTTGTCCTTGAGCGACTCGGGCACGTCCCCGGCCACGATCCGGCCGGCCAGGCCCTCGACGATGGCCGTCTTGCCGACGCCGGGCTCGCCGATCAGCACCGGGTTGTTCTTGGTCCGGCGGCTCAGCACCTGGACGACCCGGCGGACCTCGTCGTCGCGGCCGATCACCGGGTCGAGCTTGCCCTGGCGGGCCATCTCGGTCAGGTCGCGGCCGAAGCGCTCCAGGGCCTGGTACTTGGCCTCGGGGTCCTGGTCGGTGACCCTCTTGCCCCCGCGGACCTCGGTCAGGGCGGCCAGGATGGCCTCGCGGGTCACGCCCGCGCCGGTGAGCAGCTTGGCCGCGGCGGTGGAGCCCTCGGTGAGGGCGAGCAGCAGGTGCTCGGTGGAGACGTACTGGTCGCCGAGGGCGCCGGCCTCCTTGCGGGCCCGCTCGATCAGGCGGCCCAGCTGGGGCGAGGCCACCGTCTCCTGCTCGGGGCCGTAGACCTTGGGGATCCGGTCCAGGGCCTCGGCGGCCCTGGCCTTGAGCATGCCCGGGTCGGCGCCGGCCCGGCGCACGACCGGGTACACGACCCCGTCGGGGTCGGCGAGCAGCGCGACCAGCAGGTGCTCGGGCTCGATCCGCTGGTGGTCGTTGGAGCGGGCCTCGCGCTGGGCGGTGGCCAGCGCCTCGGCGGCCCGGTGGGTGAAGCTGTTCACGTCCATGGTGATGTTCCGTTTCAGGTTCAGGCTTGCTCGTATCGTGAGGGATGCTCGTAGCGGACGATGGCCGAGGAGTAGGGGACCAGGTCGCGCCGGGCCGACCGCCGGATGCTCTCGACCTCCTGGCGGTGGCGGCGGGCCTGGGTCCGCAGCTCGGACTCGAGCGCGGCCACGGTGGCCTGGAGACGCTCGATCTCCTGGGTCAACGCGATCACCCGCCGCACCCCTTCCAGGTTCATGCCGTCGCTGGTCAGCCGCTTGATCTCCAGCAGCCGCTCGATGTCCCGCTCGGAGTAGCGGCGGGCGTTGGCGCTGGTCCGCTTGGGCCGGACCAGGCCCTCGCGCTCGTAGATCCGCAGCGTCTGGGGGTGGACCCCGGCCAGCTCGGCCGCGACCGAGATCACGAACACCGCCCGGTCCCGTTGCTCCGCCATGGTTCAGCGCCCCTCGCTCAGTCGATCCCGAGGTGGTTCCTGGGCGTCGTGTCGGACAGCGACGCGAACTCCCGCAGCAGGTCCCGCTCCTTGCGCGAGAGCTTCTCGGGCACGGCCACCTGGAGGCTGACCATCAGGTCGCCGGCGCCCTTGCGGCCGGCCCCGGGGACGCCGCGCCCCCGGACCCGGAAGGTGCGGCCGTTCTGGGTCCCGGCCGGCACCTTCAAGGTCACCGGGCCGTCCAGGGTCGGCACCTTGAGCTCGGTGCCGAGGGCGGCCTCGGCGAAGGTCACCGGCACGGTGATGGTCAGGTCCCGGCCGTTGCGCCCGAAGATGGGGTGCGGGGTGACCCGCACCTTGACGATCAGGTCGCCGGCGGGGGCGCCGGCCTGGCCGGGCTCGCCCTGGCCCTTGAGCCGGACGGTGGCGCCGTCGTTGACCCCGGTGGGGATCCGTACCTTCAGCTCCCGGGTGCGGACCTCGCTGCCGCGGCCGTTGCAGGTCGGGCAGGGGTCGTCGATCACCGAGCCGCGACCCTGGCAGGTCGGGCAGGGGCTGGAGAGGCCGAACAGGCCCTGGTCGCGGGTGACCGTGCCCCGCCCGTTGCAGGTCGGGCAGGGCCGGGGCAGGGTGCCGGGCTTGGCTCCCGAGCCGTGGCAGGTGTGGCAGGGGGCCGGCCCGCGGAGCTGCAGGGGGATGGTGGCCCCGCGCACCGCCTCCTCGAAGCCGAGGGTGACCTCGCTCTCGACGTCGCGGCCGCGCCGGGCCGCCGTCTGCGACTGCCGCCCGCCGAACAGGTTGCCGAACAGGTCGCCGAGGCCGCCCAGGTCCTCGACCCGGACCCTGGTGCCGCCGGGGAAGCCGCCGCCTCCGCCCGGGAACCCGCCGAAGCCGCCGCCGCCGAAGGCCCCGGAGGCCAGCAGCCGGCGGGCCTCGTCGTACTCGGCCCGCTTCTTGGGGTCGGACAGCACCGAGTAGGCCCGCCCGACGTTCTTGAAGCGCTCCTCGGACGCCTTGTCACCCTTGTTGGCGTCCGGGTGGTGCTGCTGGGCGAGCTTCCGGTAGGCCTTCTTGATCTCGGCCGCGGACGCGTCCTTGGACACGCCGAGCTCGGCGTAGAAGTCCTTCTCCAGGTACTCGGGGTTGTTCATCCGCTACTTCGCGACCTTCACCATGGCGGGGCGCAGGACCTTGCCCCGCAGCTCATAGCCGGCGCGCACGATGTCGGTCACCGTGCCCGGCTCGCTGTCCTCCTGCTCGACGGCGATCACCGCCTCGTGGCGCTCGGGGTCGAAGGGCTTGCCCTCGGCCTCGATCTTGACCAGGCCCTCGCCCTCGAGGACCTCGCGGAGCTCGCCGAAGACCATCTCGACGCCCTTGAGCATGCGGTCGAAGTCGCGCGACTGCTCGGCCGCGGACACGGCCAGCTCGAAGTTGTCCAGCACCGGCAGCAGCCGGGTGACCAGCGCCTGGGAGGCCGAGGCGGCGCGGGCCGTCTGCTCGCGCAGGGTCCGCTTGCGGTAGTTGTCGAAGTCGGCCTGGAGCCGGCGCAGGTCGTCCAGATAGCTCTCGGCCTCGGCCCTGGCCTTCTCCAGGTCGGCCGCGATCGCGTCCTCAGCCTCCTCGGCCTGGACCGCGTCGGCGGTCTCCTCCTCGCCCCCGCCATCGTCGGTGGCGTCCTCGTCGGCCCGCTCGGTGACGGCGTGGTTCTGCTCCTCGACAGCCTCCGGCTCCTCGACAGCCTCGGCTTCGGACTCGCCTGCCTGCTGGGCAGCTGCGACCTCCTCCTTGGCGGCCTCCTCGCGCGCCTCGGCGGTGTCGGGCTCGCGCTCACCCGCCTGCTGGGCATTTGTGTTCTTCACGGTGTCCCCTCTAGGCGAGAGGGGAGGCGGTGGACCCGCCTCCCCTCCCTGGTGGCATGGTCCGGATCAGGCGTCGCCGGCCGGGGTCGACGTCCCCGACACCTGCTTGCGACCGCCGCCGGCGCGGACGGTGATCTTCTTCGGCTTGGCCTCCTCGGCCTTGGGCACGACCACCTCGAGCACCCCGTTCTCGAACGAGGCCTCGATGGCGTCCGCCTGCACCTGGGACGGCAGGGTGATCGAGCGGCGGAAGCTGCCGTAGCGGCGCTCCACCCGGTGGAACTGCTGCTCGGTCGACTCCTGGGTGAACTGCCGCTCGCCCTGGATGGTGAGCAGGCCGTCCTCCAGGGTGATGTCGAGGTCGTCGGCGTTGATGCCGGGCACCTCGACGGTGACCACGTAGGCGTCCTTGCGCTCGGAGATGTCGAGCGCCGGCGCCCACACGCGGCCGCCGCCCTGGCCCTGGCGAGCCCGGCCGAAGACCTGGTTCATCTCGTCCTGAATCGCCAGCAGGTCCTGGAAGGGATCCCACCTGGAGACGCTCATGACGGTTACCTCCTCTGGGTCGTGGGGGTTCATGCCCCCTTCTGCTGGTCCTGGTCGCCCTCGTCGATGATCTCGGCGTCGACCACGTCGCCGTCGCCCTGGGTCGTGCCCTGGTCGGCGGTGGTGGCCGTCGCGTCCTGGGCCTGGCCGGGGCCGGGCTGGGCCTGGGCGTAGACCGCCTCGGCCAGCTTGTAGCTCGCCTGCTGGAGCGCCTCGGTGGCCGAGGTGATGGCGACGGTGTCGTCGCCGGCGAGCTTCTCCTTCAGGTCGGTCAGGGCCGTCTCGACGCTGTTGCGGTCCTCGTCGGAGATCTTGTCGCCGTAGTCCTTGAGGCTCTTCTCGGTCTGGTAGACGAGCTGCTCGGCCCGGTTCTTGGCCTCGGCGGCCTCGCGCCGGCGCCGGTCCTCCTCGGCGTACTGCTCGGCCTCGTGGACCATGCGGTCGATGTCCTCCTTGGGCAGCGCCGTGCCGCCCGTGATGGTCATCGACTGCTCCTTGCCGGTGCCGCGGTCCTTGGCCGAGACGTTGACGATGCCGTTGGCGTCGATGTCGAAGGTGACCTCGATCTGGGGCACGCCCCGGGGCGCGGGCGGGATGCCGACCAGCTGGAAGTTGCCCAGCAGCTTGTTGCCGTAGGTCATCTCGCGCTCGCCCTGGAAGACCTTGACGTCGACCTCGGCCTGGCCGTCGTCGGCGGTGGTGAACACCTCCGAGCGGCGGGTCGGGATGGTGGTGTTGCGCTCGATGAGCTTGGTCATCACCCCGCCCTTGGTCTCGATGCCCAGCGACAGCGGGGTCACGTCGAGCAGCAGGATGTCCTTGACCTCACCCTTGAGCACACCCGCCTGGAGGGCGGCGCCCACGGCCACGACCTCGTCGGGGTTGACGCCCTTGTGGGGCTCCTTGCCGCCGGTGAGCTGCTTGACGAACTCGACCACCATGGGCATCCGGGTCGAGCCGCCGACCAGCACCACGTGGTGGATGTCGGTCAGGCTCTTCTGGGTCTTGGCCTTCCAGTCGGTCACGGCCTTGTCGAAGGGGCCGCGCAGCCGCTCGACCAGGTCGGAGGTCATGCGCTCCAACTCGCCCCGGGTGAGGCGCTGCTCCATGTGGAGCGGGCCCTCGGGGGTGGCGGTGATGAAGGGCAGGTTGATCGTGGTCTCCAGGGTCGAGGAGAGCTCGATCTTGGCCTTCTCGGCCGCCTCCTTGAGGCGCTGCATGGCCATCTTGTCGTTCGACAGGTCGATGCCGTGGTTGTTCTTGAAGGTGGTCAGCAGCCACTCGACGATGCGCTGGTCCCAGTCGTCGCCGCCCAGGTGCATGTCGCCGGAGGTCGCCTGGACCTCGATGACGCCCTCGCCGATGTCGAGCAGGGAGACGTCGAAGGTGCCGCCGCCCAGGTCGAAGACCAGGATGGTCTCGTCGTTCTCCTTGTCCAGGGAGTAGGCCAGCGAGGCCGCGGTCGGCTCGTTGATGATGCGCAGGACGTCGAGCCCGGCGATCTCACCGGCCTCCTTGGTGGCCTGGCGCTGGGCGTCGTCGAAGTAGGCCGGGACGGTGATCACGGCCTGGGTGACCTGGTCGCCCAGGTAGGCCTCGGCGTCGCGCTTGAGCTTCTGCAGGATGAACGCGCTCACCTGCTGGGGGGAGAACTCCTTGCCGTCGGCGCGGAACCGCCAGGACGACTCGCCCATGTGGCGCTTGACCGAACGCACGGTCCGGTCGGGGTTGGTGACCGCCTGGCGCTTGGCGACCTCGCCGACGAGCACCTCACCGGTCTTGGCGAGGGCGACCACCGACGGGGTCGTGCGGGCCCCCTCGGCGTTGGGGATCACCGTCGGCTCGCCACCCTCCAGGGTGGACACGACGGAGTTGGTGGTCCCCAGGTCGATCCCTACGGCCTTGGCCATCTCATCACCTCAAACAAGCTGGGACAGGTTCGAGACCCAGCATAGGGAGTTGAGTGGCCTGTTGTCAAGCTTATGGGTTCGGGCGTTTTATGTTGCCTCTGACCTGCGCGTTCAGGTAGGCTCAGGGAGTGCTGCGGGGTCCTCGGGGACCACCTTGGCGCCCGGTCCGACCCCGGCGGCGGCGAAGGACCCGGCGGCCAGCTCGATCGCGTAGCGGTAGGGGCCGGCCGGCGCGTAGCTGGGGCACGGGTCGGCCCGGCACGGCGTCATCTCGGACACGCTGACCACCCGGCCGTCGGCGGCCACGAACGCGATCGACAGCGGGACCAGGGTGTTCTTCATCCAGTAGGCCTCGGCCACGTCCTCAGGGTAGAGGAAGACCATGCCGGTCCCCTCCGGCACCTCGGTGCGCCCCATCAGCCCCCGGGCCCGGGCGGCGGGGGTGGCGGCGATCTCCAGCCGCACCGTCCGGGCCTCGCCACCGGCCGGCTCCAGCCGGTAGGTGACGGTGCGGGCGGCCCTGGAGGCGGACGGGGTGGTGGTCGCCGGTGGGTCGGCCATGACGGGGTCGTCCCGTCCGACCAGCCCGGCCGCCGACGCCAGCACCCACGCCAGCACCGCCACCCCGGCCACCACCAGCAGCAGGCCGCCGGCCAGGAGGCCCGCCCGGGCGCGGCTGGGCGAGGGCTGGGGTCGGGTGGGTGGGGACTGGGGCCGGGTCGGGTCGCGCATCCGCCCAGCCTATCCGCCTCCGGATGTTACCGAGCGGTAGACTTCGGGCAGCCAGCCGAAGCGACCAGGCCGGGAGGACGTGCGATGAAGCTCGCCATCGGGGCCGTGCTGACCTTCTTCGCCGTCGCCCTGGCCGGCCAGCGGGCCGAGCGGATCGCCCGCCTGATCGCCAGCGGCCGGCCAGCCCCCGACCGCTTCGAGGGCGCCTGGACCCGACTGCGGGCCGAGCTGGTCGAGGTCTTCGGCCAGCGCAAGCTGCTCCAGCGGCCCATCCCCGGACTGGCCCACTTCTTCACCTTCTGGGGCTTCGTGATCCTGCTGACCACGATCGTCGAGGCCTATGGGGAGCTGTTCAGCGAGACCTTCGCCCTGCCGCTGGTCGGGCACAGCCCGCTGCTCGGGTTCCTCCAGGACCTGACCGCGGTCGCCGTGCTGGTCAGCCTGGCCGTCTTCGCCGTCATCCGCATCCGCCAGTCGCCCGCCCGCCAGGACCGGGCCTCGCGGTTCTACGGGTCCCACACCGGCCAGGCCTGGGTCATCCTCGGCATGATCGCCCTGGTGATCGTCACCCTGCTGCTGTACCGGGGGGCCAGGGTGGCCCGCGGGACCTTCCCGTACGACGGCTGGGCGTTCGCGTCCACGGCCGTCGGGCGGGCCCTCGACGGCCTCGCCCCGTCGACCCTGCGGCTGCTCGACGAGGGCTTCCTGCTGGCCCACCTGGCGGTCGTGCTCGGCTTCCTGGTGCTGGTCATGTACTCCAAGCACCTGCACATCTTCACCGCCCCGTTCAACGTCGCCTTCTCGCGGCGCCCCAAGGCCCTGGGGCCGCTGGCCACCCCCCGGATCGACCCCGAGGAGATGACCGAGGAGGACGTCTTCGGCGCCGGCAAGGTCGAGGACCTGAACTTCAAGCAGCTGCTCGACATGGCCACCTGCACCGAGTGCGGCCGCTGCCAGGACCAGTGCCCGGCCTGGAACACGGGCAAGCCGCTGTCGCCCAAGATGGTCATCACCGACCTGCGCGACCACCTGTTCGAGAAGGCCCCGTTCCTGCTCGGCGAGGCCGACCCCGAGCACCCGGACGGCCACGACCCGGCGGTGGTCGGCAAGGACCTCGT
>DASUPQ010000213.1 GCA_036280995.1 Actinomycetota bacterium
GGGCACTCTCGACATCGACACGTCGAGTCATGTCCCCAGCGACCAGACCTACGTGGGACCGCGGGCCTTCTCCGAGCCCGAGACCCGGGCCGTCCGGGACCTGATCGGTCGCGAGCTGTTCCAGGGCCTGATCACCTATCACAGTTACTCGCAGCTGATCCTGTACCCGTGGGGCTACACCGAGGATCCGGTGCCGGAGCCCGACCGGGAGGAGATGGCCGGCCTCGCCGCCAAGATGAGCGAGAAGATCAAGGCCGTCCACCAGAAGGTCTACGTGCCGCAACAGTCCTCCGATCTGTACCCGACTGCGGGCGACACGACGGACTGGACGTACGGCGTCTACGGAATCCCCTCCTTCACCATCGAGCTACGCCCGCGCACCGCGCTGGAAGGGGGATTCGTGGTCCCGGCAAGCCAGATACAGCCCGCCTTCGAGGAGAACAGGCCGGCGGCGCTGAAGTTCATCAGCCGGGTACTCGATCTCGCCGCACCCGCACCCTCCTGACGGCGCGCCTCCACGCGCCCCGGCACAGCCTCAGCGCTCATCGTCGTCCACGAACAGCGCGAGCGAGGCGGTGAAGCCGTGGAGGGCGTTGCGCCCGCCGATCGGGCCGAGCTCGCCGGCGGCGAAGAACCCGGCCAGCGGGATGCCGCCGAGCAGATCCTCGACCAGGCTCGCGTCGTGGTCGGGCACGTCGAACATCCGCCGGCCACGACCGGTGCAGGTGAACAGCAGCCCGCCCGCGGGCCGACCGGAGGCCGCCGCCCCGGCCTCGTGCAGTGCGATCCGCAGGTCGTCGTCGGCGCTGGCGGCGTCCCGGACATGGAACTGCACGGTGGTGCCCACCTCGACGATGTCGCCGACCTCGATCGCGCCGCTGGCCTCGTCGGCGCCGGTCAGCGCGCGGACCAGGAAGTCGCCGCGGGCGGGCACCTCGTCGTACTCCTCGACGACGATGCCGATCAGCAGCCCCTGAGCGACCAGGGCCTGCTGATCCGCGGGGAGCGCTGCCACCATCTCCTGCAGACGCCACAGCGGGGGCCGCCCGCCCAGCCCGGTGATCATGCGCCCACGCGCGCCGGTGACCGTGTACGGCTCGCCGATCGGGCGGCAGCCCTGCGACACCACGCGCACCCCCCGCCATCCCGGCAGCCGCACACCGACCGCCCCGGAACCCAGCACCCGGTCGTCGCAGAACAGTCGCGACAGCCCGGGCCATCGTGCCCCGCTGACCAGGCCGCCCATCACCGTCGTGCCGGGCAGATGATCGTTGAGGTGCGCCAGCAGCAGCTCGGCCGGGAAGGAGTACGGGTCGGGCAGCAGCAGGTGAAAGTCGTGCCCCGCGGGATCGAACCGGTAGCCGGTGAAGAGGCCGCCGGCCGAGGTACGCACGAACTCGAGGTGGAACGCCTCCGGGGGCTGCGGCAGCGCGGCCAGCCATACCGCGACCGAGGGCTCGTCCTCGACCTCGCGACGCCCGGCCACCACCCCGCCGGCCACGCAGCCCACCAGCGCAGACGGCGCCACCACCTCGCGTACCGCCGCCAGCACCGTGCTGGCGTCGTCGCCATGGTGAGCCGATGCCAACAGCACGGCCAGCGACGGCGTCTCCCCGGCCAGCCCCTCCACGGCCGACAGCGCCGCCTCGGTCGCCGCCCGGCGTGCCTCCGGCACCGTCGCCAGGCCGACCCCAATCCTCACCCCACCATGGTGCCTCCTCGTCGGGGCCCTGCCACCCCGCAGTACGGCGGCAGGGCGAGTGGTTTCCATGCGAGCGCGACCCCGGCGGTCCCGAGGGCGCCGCACGCGACAAACGCCAGGCCCAGCCAGCACACCCAACGCGGGAGCAGGCCGGCGCGCAGCGCGGCGATCGAGAAGGTCCCATGACCATCGCGATCGGCGCCATCCGCAGGTCGAAGAGCAAGTGGGTCAGGTTGGTCAGGCCGTTACCACCCCCGCGGTGCGCGGTCCGCGACCGCACCAGCACAGTCGGGATGGCCAGTGCCCCGACCAGCCCGCAGAGCGCAGTGCCCCGTCGTACTCGGTGAGGAACACGCGGATCTCGGCGGCGGAAGCCGTCT
>DASUPQ010000214.1 GCA_036280995.1 Actinomycetota bacterium
GCGGGCCTGAACGCTAGTGCGACCCCACTCGAGAGCAAACAAGATCCACCAGATGTCGGACATGACCCCCTATCCCCTCCGCGTTCGCAATGAACGCTCCTACCTGCTACCGGACGGCAACTCGGCCTAACGACGGTGGCCGTGGCGGCCGCCATGGCCATCTCACCCCACACTCGCTCTTGTGACATCACCCGGATCGGATACGATCACTCCGGCTCGGCAGCACGCGCCTTCATCACCGGCGCTACTTAACGCTGTTGGGTGCTCGTCGCGGTCCTCGTGCCCATCGCCGCCACGGCGTACTGGTTGCTCGAGCTAATCACCGACCTTGCAGGAGTGGTCTTCATCGACCTTCCCAACGGGCTCGCCCCTCGCATGGGCGGAGCAGTATCGAGTCCCGATTCGGCGCCAGCAGCCGGTGCGGGTAAATCGGGCCTGGGCGCGGGTTCACCGGCAGCGAGCCGGCGGACTGGTCGCCACCGAAATGTCGGCCACCGCTGCCCGATCCTGGTCGTCCTAGGCTTGGCGTCGGGGCAGCCCTCGGCGTCAAGCAAGCATCACCCTGGATAGCGAGAAGGCCATTCAGCGAGACGGCGTAGACGGTCGCGGATTGACTTCCAATCCGCTGGCGTCCGCCCCGCTTCGCCATGTAAGTGTGCCGCCCGCCTCCTGCCTCCCGGCTGGCTGGTTCGGACGCCGGACGAAGGAATGCCGCAGGAAACTGGGTCACGCCGGACGGGCGGGAGCTAGATCGTGGGCGGCCACGAATGTATGCGGCTCCGCCGCCATTCCGCATTTCATCGAAGCGTTTGATGTCGCTTGCGCGTCCACTGGCAGGGTCGACAGGACGGCGGGTGTTCTACTCGTCAGCGAGCTGCTCCCGCAGCTCCTCAGCGGCCCGTCCTTTAAGAGCGGCCGCGGCCTGTCGGACCCGACGCACTCCCCGGGCCGATCCGGTGGCCCGCGCCACCCTGAGCGCCTCCCCGGCAACTCGCGCGCCCTCGTCGTGTTCCCCGTCGATCGCGTGGGTGCGGGCAAGGGTGGCGAGGTGCAACGCTCGCTCTCTGAGGAATCCGGGCGTGGATGCGAGCGTCTCGTGGATCGCTGCGCGCGCTTGGCGGGTGCGGCCAAGGCGGAGGTTGGCGGTTCCCTCGACCTGGGTGAGGTCCCCCCGGCTGAGGAAGTACAGCCACCGAGGCGCGTCGTCGGGATGATGCTGGGGAAGGAGCAGCGCGGCCTGCTCAAGGCTTGCCAGGGTGGCGCGCTCATCGCCGATGGCCGCGTGGCTCTCGGCCTGGACGGTCCCAAGCCACGACCGTACCCCCGGCGGCGCGGTCCGAGCGGTCTGTACGGCGGCCAGGGCGGCGCGTATGGCGCGCCGGGGGTGCTTCCCATAGAGGTCGAGGATGGCGTGGTAACCGTTCACGTAGGCAAGCAGGGAGCGATCCCCTGCCGCCCTGGCTAGTTCCTGGGCGCGGTTGAGCCACCCCCGCGCGTGGTCGACGCGGTCCATGTCGAAGCAGAGCCACCCACACAGCTGTGCGGCGTCGGCAGCCGCGCCGATGTCGCCCATGCCGAGAGCGATGGCGGGCAGGCGGTGCGCGAGCGGCCAGACCCGGGCGCCGCCGAGCTGGTCGTCGAGCTTTCTGGCCTCGAGGATCAGCGCGCCGATGTCAACTCCGGATGGGATGCTCGCCTCGCTGAGGGACCGCTGCCCAGTTCTACCTGGAGGCTCTCGCGCGGGGCTTGTGGCGTCCGCGGCCAGGACCGCACCAGTGGCGCCGAAGAGGCCAAGAAACGCGCGCCGCTCCATGTCAGCTTCGCCATCCGGGGCGAGCTCGGGGAACAGCGCCCACAACCGCCGCTGGTAATGCAACTGCGGAGTGTGCGCGCCGTTCTCCCACCGGGCGACCTGGTTGCGGTCGGCGGCGGGCACGCCAAGCAGGCGGGCCACGTCGGTCTGAGAAAGGCCGCGCCGCTCCCGCGCCCTCTTCAGGGCGTCGGGATCGGGATCGGGAGCAGGGCTGGTCCCCATCTGGCTCTTCCTCTGGTCTGTACACGCCTTCGACGCTAGCCGCAATCGGGCTGGGCGGGAGCCCAGTGCGGCTGGTTGCCGACAGGTTGCCTTGGGAGGTTGCCTACAGGTTGCCCTCTTCTCGGCGGGGGAGGGCGGGATCGAAGCTGGTCGGCATGTGCCAGCCCCTCTGTGACCGCGAACTTTCGCTGCTCGGCCTCACCTCCGGTCAGGTCGGCCACGCCTGCCTCCGTGAGGATGCAGTCCGGCTCCTTTGGCTAGTTGGAGGCCGGCGAATGTCGTGGGCTGGATGATGCTGCCTGCGTGACGGCTGCACATCACCCAAATAGGATAAATTTCCAGCATCGGAGGTTGTGAGGGTAGCTTCGCCGGCTTCGCCCCTGGGCGGCAGCCCCGATCGCGATCGCTGCCCAGGCAGTGAGGATTCGGGGTCTTGACCGGGGCTGCAGACGCTCGCGGGCCTATCGGCTATTCGCACGCGTCGGCGGCAGGGGCGCCTGCGAGGGTTGGACCCCGAAGGACCCCTCACCCTTGAAGGATGATGGATTCATGGCCATGACCGCCACAGGGCCAACTGGCCGAGAACCTTCTCCTGACCCCACGAGGTCCGGTCTGCCATTTACGATCCTCGAGTCGAAATTTCACCCGCCGCCAACTCGCCGAGGGATCGTGGCCCGGGCCGCGCTGGTGGATCTACTGCTCGCCTCGGTCACTGAGCCGGTGGTCTGTCTAGTCGCTCCGGCCGGCTACGGCAAGACGACCCTGCTGGCCCAGTGGGCCCAGCGCAAGGG
>DASUPQ010000215.1 GCA_036280995.1 Actinomycetota bacterium
GTGGATGCCGACATCGTCGACAACGACGGCAACTCGGTCGGCATCCCAGGTGGTGGGTACCTGGTGCTCCAGAAGCCGTGGCCGGCGATGCTGCGCGGGATCTACGGCGACCCCGAGCGGTACAAGGAGACCTACTGGAGCCGGTTCGAGGGCAAGTACTTCGCCGGCGACGGGGCCAAGCGGGACGAGGACGGCTACTTCTGGCTGCTCGGGCGGATCGACGACGTGATGAACATCTCGGGCCACCGGATCTCCACCACCGAGGTGGAGTCGGCCCTGGTCGACCACAAGGACGTCGCCGAGGCGGCGGTGTGCGGCAAGGTCGACCAGACCACCGGGCAGCAGATCGTCGCGTTCGTGACGCTCAAGGGGAATGTCGAGCCGACCGACGACACCACCGAGGTGCTGCGCGAGCACGTGGCCCGGAAGATCGGGAAGCTGGCCCGGCCGACCACGATCATCTTCACGCCCGACCTGCCCAAGACCCGTTCCGGCAAGATCATGCGACGCCTGCTCAAGGACGTGGCCGAGGAGCGGGAGCTGGGCGACGTGACGACCCTGGCCGACCCCGCCATCGTCGAGGAGATCCGCGACAAGGCGGCCGCCCGCCCCCAGGAGGACTGAGGAGCACCCGACGGGGCCCCGCGGAACCGCGGGGCGGGGAGGCCTGGGCGGTTCCATGGTCACGGCGCACGAGCAGGGTGAACGGCAAGGGTCCGGCCCCGCGACCGGCCCGCGGGGCCCGGACCCGACCACCGGCCGGCCCGGGAACCCCCGCCGTTGGGCTCGGGTTTGGGGGAGCTTGTAACCTGGGAGGAACCCCTGGGGTCTAGGGGGTGAATCCCTGCCGTCTGTATCGGGTCCTTGGGCGGGCATTGGGCCTGACACCGACGTCGGTGTCAGGTTTGGACCGGGAGCCGTGTCGAAAATGACCTGTGAGGTGCCAGTCAGCCGATGAGCGTCGCGTTCGTCTTCCCAGGTCAGGGTAGCCAGGCTCCAGGGATGGGCCTGGACTTCGGCGGGTTCGACCCCGCGGCGACCGACCTCTACCAGTGGGCCAGCGCCTGCCTCGGCTGGGACCTGGCCGAGACCCTGCGGACGGCCAGCCCGGACGAGCTGCGGCAGACCTACATCGCCCAGCCGGCGATCTTCTGCGTGTCGGTGGCGGCGCTCCGGGCCCTGGAGGCCGCGGGGGCGCCGCGGCCGGCGTACGTGGCCGGGCACTCACTGGGGGAGTTCTCCGCCCTGGTCGCGGCCGGGGCGCTGTCGTTCGAGGCCGGGCTGCTGCTGGTGGCCAGGCGGGCCGAGGCGATGCAGCGGGCCGCGGACGCCCGGCCCGGGTCGATGAGCTCGGTGCTTGGGCTGTCGGCCGAAGGGGTCGAGATGGCCGTCGAGGCGACCGCCCAGGATCAGGTGCTGGCCGTGGCCAACGACAACGCCCCTGGCAACGTCGTCGTGTCCGGCGAGTGGTCGGCCCTGGAGCGGCTCCCGGCCGCGGCCAAGGAGCTCGGGGCCAAGCGGGTGGTGCCGCTGAACGTGGGCGGCGCGTTCCACTCGCCGCTGATGGCGCCCGCGGTCGAGACGTTCCAGCCCCACCTGGCCGCCGCCCCGCTGCGCGACCCGTCCATCCCGGTGGTCGCCAACGCCACCGCCGAGCCCGTCACCAGCGCCGAGGAGCTGCGCGAGCTGCTGGCCCGCCAGCTCACCGGGCGCGTCCGCTGGACCGAGTCGGTCCGGCGGATGGTCGCCCTCGGCGTCGACACCTTCGTGGAGGTCGGGCCGGGCACCGTCCTCGGCGGGCTCATCAAGCGGACGGTGGACGGGACCAGGATCCTGTCCGCCGCCGACGCCGAGGGCGTGGCCGGGGTCGGCGACGCCCTGCGCGCCCAGGCCGACGGCGACGCGGCCAAGACGGAGATGGCCAAGGGAGAGGACCAGGGCGAGGTGGTGGTGCTCCCCGAGCGGTTCGCCGTCTCACCCGGCCACGGGCGCTTCTACCCCGTCACCCCTTCCCGATACAACGACGAGCGGCCGTACGTCGAGCCGGGCGACCTGCTCGGCGAGGTCCGCAACGGCGCCGCCAGCATCCCTGTCCGCAGCCCCTTCCGCGGCTGGGTCATGGCCCATCTCGCCTGGGAGGGCGAGCTGGTCACCCCCGGTCAGATCCTGCTCAGCCTCCGGCCCTTCTGACCGTCCCCCGACCGCCGATCCCCCACGCCGGAGAAAGGAGCCGTCGTGCCCGCCGAGATCGTTGGACTCGGGGTGGCCGTGCCACCCTACGTCCTGACCAACGCGGACCTGGAGGAGCTGGTCGAGACCAACGACCAGTGGATCACCGAGCGCACCGGGGTCAAGGAGCGCCGGGTCGCGGGCAAGGACGACTCGACGGCGCTGCTCGGCAAGCGGGCCGCCGAGCAGGCCATGAAGGTGGCCGGCATCGGCGTCGACGAGGTCGACCTGGTGATGGTGGCCACGGCCACGCCCGACTACACGCTGCCCTCGGCCGCCTGCATCCTCCAGCTCGAGCTGGGCATGACCAAGGGCGCGGCCATGGACGTGATCGCCGGCTGCTCGGGGTTCGTGTACGCCCTGGCCACCGCGTCGCAGTTCGTGGACTCGGGCGCGGCCGAGACCGCCCTGGTGGTCGGCTCGGAGACGCTGTCGCGGATCTCCGACTACACCGACCGGGGCACCTGCATCCTGTTCGGTGACGGGGCCGGTGCCGTGGTGCTGCGCCGGGGCGAGGCCGGGGTGCGGGCGTTCTCGCTGGGGGCCGACGGGGCGCGGTCGCGGCTGCTCATGACCCCGGCGGGCGGGTCGCGGTTCCCGGCCAACGCCCGGACCGTGGCCGAGCGGCGGCACTACATCGTCATGGAGGGCCGCGAGGTCTTCAAGGGCGCGGTGACGGCCATGGCCGCCTCCAGCCTCGAGGCGATCGAGCGCTCCGGCCTGACCCCGGACGACATCGACCTGGTCGTCCCCCACCAGGCGAACCAGCGGATCATCGAGGCCACCGCCCGGCGCCTCAAGGTGCCCATGACCAACGTGGTCATGAACGTCGCCCGCTACGGCAACACCTCCGCCGCCTCGATCCCCATCGCCATGGCCGAGGCCTGGGAGCAGGGGCAGATCCGGCCCGGGCAGCGGCTGCTGCTGACGGCGTTCGGGGCCGGGCTGGCCTGGGGCTCGGCGGTGGTCGACTGGACCCTCCCCAACCCGGCCGAGCCGGCGCCGGAGGAGCCCACCCAGCCGGCCCTGCCGATCGTCCGGGCCCTGCTCGACGGCACCCTGTGGGACGGCGTGGACATGCTGCCCCCCCTGCGCCCGGCAGTCCCGGAGGCCGCCCTATGAGCGGCCTCGAAGGCCGGACGGCGCTGGTCACCGGGGCGTCGGGGGCGATCGGGCGGGCGTGCGCGGTGGCCCTGGCCACCCAAGGGGCGAGGATCGTCGTCGCCTACGGCTCGGACGAGCAGGGGGCGCAGGAGACGGCCGACCTGGTGAAGGCGGCCGGGGCCGAGCCGGTGGTCGCCCAGGCCGACCTGACCGACCCGGGGGCGGCCAAGGCGCTGGTGGCGGCGGCCGGCGACGCTGGCGTCGACATCCTGGTCAACAACGCCGGGCTGACCCGCGACGGGCTGGTGCTGCGGATGCGCGACGAGGACTTCACCGGCGTGCTCGAGGTCAACCTGGTCGCCGCCTTCCGCTGCACCCGGGAGGCCCTGCGGGGCATGCTGCGGCGGCGCTGGGGCCGGGTGATCTCGATCTCCAGCGTGGTCGGGCTGGTCGGCAACCCCGGCCAGGCGAACTACTCCGCCTCCAAGGCCGGCCTCATCGGGCTCACCATGAGCGTGGCCAGGGAGGTGGCCGGCCGGGGCATCACCGTCAACGCCGTCGCCCCCGGCTACATCCCCTCCAAGCTCACCGACGCCATGAGCGAGGAGGCCAAGCAGGCGACCCTCGGCCAGATCCCGGTCGGGCGGCTCGGCACCCCGGAGGAGGTGGCGGCGGCGGTCCGCTTCCTGGCCGGCGAGGAGGCCGGCTACATCACCGGTCAGGTCCTGGCCGTGGACGGCGGCATGACGATGGGCACGTAATCCCCGAAGGGTCAGTTGACTGGCAGTCGGCGCGGGCGGCATCCTGAGCCGCCATCGCGGCCCCCGGCACGAAGGAGAACAGCAGATGGCGCAGTCGCGCGAGGAAGTTGTCGAGACAATGAAGGACGTCCTCGCCTCCGAGCTGGGCGTGGAGGCGGACAAGGTGACCGCCGACGCCCGCTTCAAGGAGGACCTGGACGCCGACTCGCTCGACCTGGTCGAGGTCGTGCTCGCCCTGGAGGAGAAGTTCGGCATCGAGATCTCCGACGACCAGATCGCGGGCGTCAAGACGGTCGGCGAGGCGGCCGACCTGGTGATCTCCAAGCAGACGGCGGTGGGGTAGGACCTTGCAGCGCGTCGTCGTCACCGGGCTCGGTGCGGTCACCCCGGTCGGCGTCGGGGCCAAGGCCTACTGGGACGCCATCACGGCGGGCCGGTCGGGCGTCGGCCCCCTCACCCTGGTCGACCCCGAGCCGGTGCCGTCCAAGGTGGCGGCCGAGTGCCTGGACTTCGACCCGGCGGCCAGCCTCGGGCCCAAGGAGGCCAGGCGGCTCGACCGCTCGACCCAGTTCGCCCTGACCGCCGCCCGCGAGGCCTGGGACGACAGCGGGATCGAGGACGGGGTCGACAAGGACGAGACCGGGGTGGTGTTCGCCACCGGCATCGGCGGCATCAGCTCGCTGCTGGCCAGCGACGCGGTGATGCGCGAGAAGGGCCCCAACCGGGTCTCCCCGTTCACCGTGCCCCAGCTGATGCCGAACGCCGCCGCCGGCCAGATCGCCATGAAGCTGGGGCTGCGCGGGCCGAACTTCTGCACCACCACCGCCTGCGCGGCCTCCAACCACGCCATCGGCCTGGCCTTCCAGGCCATCCGGCACGGTGAGGCCACGGCCATGATCGCCGGGGGCTCGGAGTCGGCCTTCGTCCAGGTCGCGCTGATCGCGTTCGCGCAGATGACGGCCCTGGCCACCAAGTTCAACGACCACCCGGCGGAGGCCTCGCGGCCGTTCGACGCCCTGCGCAACGGCTTCGTGATGGGTGAGGGCGCCGGCGCCATGATCCTGGAGGAGCGCGAGCACGCCCTGGCCCGCGGGGCGCCGGTCCACGCCGAGCTGGTCGGCTTCGGCCAGTCGGCCGACGCCTTCCACGTCACCGCCCCGTCCGAGGACGGCAGCGGGGCCGCCCTGGCCATGCGGCGGGCGCTGCGCTCGGCCGACCTGCCCCCGGAGGCGGTCGGCTACGTCAACGCCCACGGCACCTCGACCCCGGCCGGGGACGTGTCCGAGACCAAGGCCATCCGCCTGGCCTTTGGCGCCCACGCCGACCAGCTGGCCGTGTCCTCGACCAAGTCGATGATCGGGCACCTGTTCGGGGCGGCCGGGGCGGTCGAGGGCATCGCCACCGTGCTGGCGCTGCGGGACGGGATCCTGCCCCCGACCATCAACCAGACCGACCCCGACCCGGCCTGCGACCTCGACTACATTCCCAACCAGGCCCGCAAGGCCGAGGTCGACGCGGCCATGTCCAACGGCTTCGGCTTCGGCGGCCACAACGCCGTGGTGGTGTTCCGCCGCCACCAGGCGTAGCGGCCGGCGATCGGCCGCCGTGAAGCTGTACGCGGAGACGGCAGGGCTGCGGGTCCGGCAGCTCGCCGGGGACCTGGCCGTGGTGGCCTGGACGGCCGCCTGGGTGGCGGCCGGGCTGGCCCTGTACCGGCTGGTCGAGAAGCTGGCCGTGCCCGGGGCGCGGGTCGAGCAGGCCGGGAGCAGCTTCGCCGCCGACGTCGCCGAGATCCAGCAGACGGTCGGCCGCCTGCCGGTGGTCGGCGGCCAGCTCCAGGACCCGTTCGGGCGCCTGTCCGGGGTCGGGCGGACCCTGGCCGAGGCCGGCGTGGCCCAGCAGGAGGTCGTGCGCCAGCTCGCCCTGTGGCTCGGGGTGGTGGTCGCGGCCGTCCCGGTCGTCGCCCTGCTGCTGGTCTGGCTGCCGCGCCGGGTCACCTGGGTGCGGGAGGCCGGGGCGGCCAGCCGGCTGCGCCTGGACGGGGCCGACCTGGAGCTGTTCGCCATCCGGGCGGTGGCCAACCGGCCGCTGCGCGAGCTGCACCGGGTCAGCCCCGACCCGGCCGGGGACCTGCGGGCCGGGGAGTTCCAGGCCCTGGCCGACCTGGAGCTGCGGGCGCTCGGCCTGCGGGCCCCGCCGCGGCCGGGCTGACGGTCAGCGGCGGCGCCAGACCAGGGCCAGGATGCCGACGAGCAGGCAGGTGAGGCCGGCGATGGCGGCCATCGGCAGGGGCGCGGCCAGCAGGCGCAGACCGAGGCGCTCGACCAGCGGGGACGGCGTGCCCGAGACCCGCCCGGTGACGCGCTCGGCGGCCGGGGGCAGGGTCGCGTCGGTGACCTCCTCGGCCGGCTGGGGGCGCACGCCGAGCAGCTCGGCCCCGACCTGGGGCTTGACCTTGAACCCGTAGCCCATCAGGGCGCGCACGTCGTCGTACATGGCCTGGGAGCCGAGGACGACCGCGACCAGGGTGCGGCCGCCGCGCCGCTGGGCGGCCACGATGGTGGAGCCGGCCTTGGTGGTGTAGCCGGTCTTGACCCCGAGGGCGCCGGGGTCGCGGCCCTGGCCGACGAAGTGGTTGTGGTTGCCGAGCACCGTCTTGCGGCCGCCCGGCCAGGTGTAGGGCGCGACCCGCGACCTGGCCAGCTTGGCCAGCACCGGCCGCTCCAGCAGGGCCCGGCCGAGGACGGCCAGGTCGGCGGCGCTGGCCCGGTGACCGGGGACGTCCAGGCCCGACGGGTCGAGCCAGGTCGAGTCGGTGCAGCCCAGCTCGGCCGCCTTGTCCTGCATGGCCCGGAGGAAGCCGGCCCGGCCCCCGTCCGGCCAGGCCGCGGCCAGGGTCTCGGCGGCGTCGTTGGCCGAGACGAGCATCAGGGTGGTGAGCAGCTGGTCGCGCCGGATCAGCCAGCCGGTCCGGTAGCCGAAGCGGGTGCCGTCGACCCGCTCGGCCGCCTCCGGGACCCGGAACACCTTCCGGGCCGGGTAGTGGTCGGCGGCCACGATGGCGGTGAGGATCTTGGTCGTGGAGGCGACCAGGACCGGCCGATGGGCCTGGCGCTGCCACAGCACGGCCCCGGTGGCGGCGTCCATGACCACACCCGTCTTCGCCTCGACCCGAGGCGCGGGCGAGGCGGCGGGCGTCGCCGTCCATGCCACGACCAGGGCGAGCGCCAGGACCAGCAACGGCAACCATCGTTGGCGGGTGCGCACGCCGGTAGGCTGCACGAACCCGTGGAAGAAGTGCAACACCCTCGACCCGGACGGCGGGCGGCGGGGGCGCCGCCGCCTGGGTGATCGCCGGGAGCTCGACACCGGTCCTTCGACCGGCGCGAGGCTCCGGTTGCGAGGGCACCGGGGCGCCGGCCCTTCGACCGGTTTCCGCGGCACCCTGCGGCGATATCTTCAAGGGTGACACAACCTCGCCAGGTTCGCCCATGAGCTTGATTGTCCAGGTCCCCCCCGTTAGGAGCCGCGCGTGCTGACCGTCTTCTCCGACCTCCACTGCCCCTGGGCGTACCTTTTCTCCATCCGCCTGCGCCGGGCCCGCGAGGGGGTCGGCCGGCCGCCGGTGGCCTGGCGCTGCTGGCCGCTGGAGCTCGTCAACGAGCGCGGCACCCCGTGGGCCACCCTGAGCCAGGAGATCCCGGTGCTCACCCAGCTGGAGCCGGACCACTTCGCGCCGCCGAAGCGCGACACCTGGCCCTCGACCCTGCTGCCGGCCATGGAGGCCCTGAAGGTCGCCGGCGAGCTGGGCGGGGCCACGGCGGCCGACCGCTTCGACGAGGCCGCCCGCCGGGCCTTCTTCCTCGACAACCGCGACCTGTCGATCCGGCCCACCCTGGCCGACCTGGCCACCGAGGCCGGCCTGGACCGGGCCGCGTTCCTCGACGCCTTCGACGGCGGCGGCCACCGCCGCGCCGTGGTCGCCGACTGGCAGGAGGGCCGCCGCCGCGGCGTCGAGGGCTCCCCCCACGCCTTCCTGCCCGACGGCAGCGGCGTCTTCAACCCCGGCATCGGCAAGATCGACTGGGTCCGCGGCATCCCCGTCCCCCACGACGTCGACGAGGGCGCCATCACCCGCCTCCTCGACAAGGCCACCTCGGCCTGACCCTGGCCGAGGCCGAGGAGCGGGGCACCAATGGGCTGACCACGGGGCGCCCTGACCGGACGACAGGCTCCAACCAGTCGCTCCCGTCGAACGATCCCCGGAGAAATGCGACGAACCCGCCTGATCGGCGCCGGATTTTGCACACTGGCACCGAACGCGGCAATCTCTGCGGACACGGTGGAGCCAGGTCGGTCCGGCTCCCCGAGGCGCGGACGACCCCCGGTCGCGCCGACCGGCCAGAAGTGGCCGAATTCATATGGAGAACGAGCGAGCAACGGTTGGCGGCAGGCACCTGGCCCAGCGGCGCCGGCGGCGTCCGACTGCGCTGCTGGCGGCCGCCTGCCTCCTGCTGGTCGTGGCCCTCGGGATCGGCGGGTTCATGGTGTTCGTCAACCAGCCCGCCCAGAGCCTGGCCTGCCGTGAGGGCAGCCTGCCGCTCCAGGTGGTCGTCTCCCCCGACCAGGCGCAGGTGATCACCCAGGCCGCGGCCGAGTACGAGCGGCGCCGGCCGGCGGTCGACGACCGCTGCGTCGACGTCCAGGTCCGCGGCGCCGACTCGGCGGAGGTCGCCGGCGCCCTGTCCACCGGCTGGGACGAGACCACCCAGGGCCCCCGCCCCGACGTCTGGGTCCCGGCCGCCTCGACCTGGGCCCTCCAGGTCGCGCTCCGGCAGCAGGCCAGCGGGCAGGCGGTGCTGATCCCGCTCGAGTACCCGGCCAAGGTCGCCACCACCCCGATGGTGATGGCCATGCCCGAGCCGATGGCCCGGGCGATCGGCTGGCCCCGCACCACCGTGGGCTGGCGGGAGCTGATCGGGGTGGTGGCCGAGCAGAAGGGCTGGAAGGCGTTCAACCAGCCCCAGTGGGGCGCCTTCAAGCTCGGCAAGACCGACCCCAACCTGTCAACGCCCGGCCTGGAGGCGCTGATCGCGGCCGTGTTCGCGGCCACCGGCCAGACCAGCGAGCTCTCGGTGGAAACCCTGGTCAAGCAGGAGGACCAGCTCCGGCGGGTGATCCTCGGCCTGGAGCGGGCCCCCGGGCAGGACGCCGACACGCCCGCGACCTTCCTGGCCAACCTCCAGCAGGCCGACCAGGCCGGCCAGACCCTGGACTTCGTCTCCGCCGTGCCCCTGGACGAGAAGTCGGTCTGGGACTACAACCGCGGCAACGCCAGCGGGCTGGAGGACGGCGGCGAGCGCGCCAAGCCCGAGGTCCCCCTGGTCGCTGTCTACCCAAAGGAGGGGACGCTGGTCGCCGACCACCCGTGGGTGGTCCTGCGCGCCCCCTGGGTCGACGAGGCCAAGCAGCGGGCGGCCGCCGAGTTCCTCGACTACCTGCAGAGCGAGCCCATCCAGACGCGCTTCCAGGAGGCCGGGTTCCGGACCTCCGAGGGCCGCGCCGGCCCGCAGCTGAGCGAGGCCAACGGGCTGCTGCCCGACCAGCCGGCCCGGGTGCTGGCCCCGCCGGCCCCCAAGGTCGTGGCGGCGGCCCTGCAGAGCTGGAACGCGGCCCGCAAGCGCAGCAACGTGCTGGCCGTGTTCGACGTCTCCGGGTCCATGAAGGAGGAGGTCCCGGGGACCGGCGGCAAGACCAAGATGGACCTTGTCAAGTCGGCCACCGCCCAGGCCCTTGCCCTGTTCGCTCCCGAGACCAACCTCGGCACCTGGGTCTTCTCCTCCAACCTGGCCGGCCCACGGGACTGGGCCGAGTCGGTCCCGATCGGGCCGACCAACGCCCGGCTGCCCAACGGCAAGCTCCGCCGCCAGGTCCTGGCCGAGTCGCTGGCCGCCATCCAGGCCACCAACGGCGACACCGGCCTGTACGACACCTCCCTGGCCGCGTTCCGGGCACTGCAGCGCAACTACGCCCCCCAGCGGATCAACATCGTGGTCCTGCTCACCGACGGCATCAACGACGACCCCACCGGCGGCATCAACCGGACCGAGCTGCTGCGCCGGCTCAAGGCCGAGCAGCAGAAGGACAAACCGGTGCGGATCATCACCGTCGCCTACGGGGCCAACGCCGACGCCACCTCCCTGAAGCTGATCTCCCAGGCCACGGGCGGTCTGGCCTACGTCTCCCGGGACCCGCGCGACATCCTGCGCGTGTTCACCGACGCGATCACCAAGCTCCCGGCGAGCTAGCCGTCGCCGACGCCCGGCGGCTGCGGCCCGCCGCGGACCACCGGCCGCAGCCGGGCCAGCACCACCGCGGCCGCGACCAGGCCCAGCCCGACCAGCAGGATGGCCAGGGGGGCGCCGAGGTCGCGCCAGTGCTCGCCCGCGACCTGCCCCAGGAACACCACCATGCCGGCGGCCCCGATCCCCAGCGGCACGTTCCGCCGCAGCGCGCTCCCGGCCACGACCAGCGCCACCGCCAGCCCCAGCCCGAGCCACAGCCCCCAGTCCCCCGGCCCGGACCCGGCGGCGTCCAGGACCTCCGGCCCCGACAGCAGCGCCAGCGACCCCAGCGCCTCCGAGGTCCGCCGCGGCGCGACCAGCCCCCGCCGTCCCAGCTCCAGCCACCCCGCCCCCAGGACCAGCAGGCCGTAGCCCTCGACCGTCTCCCACGACCACCCGAGCCGCTGGCCGCCCGCCACCATGGTCGCGACCACGGCCGCGAACAGGGCCACCTGCTGCAGCACCCGCCGCGCCAGCAGGTACAGCCCCCCGGCCAGGAGCAGCGCCCCGGCCGCCACCCACAACGACGGGTCGCCGAGGGCGTCGGAGCTGTCGCCGTCCAGCAGCACGGCCAGCAGCCCCGCGAACCCGGCCACCGCGCCCAGCCAGAGCACGCTGGCCAGCCGCGGCAGCACCCGGCTCCCGCCCCCCCGCAGCCGCCACCCGGCCGCCAGCAGCACCCCGGTGACCAGCCCCAGCACCCCCACCCGCCCCCAGTGCCCGAGCCGGTCCCACGACTCCGCCCCGAGCACGAACCCGGCCACCAGCGCCAGCACCCCGCCGAGGTACCCGAGCACCTCCACCACCACCGCCCGCCGCCGCCCGGCGGGTCCGCCCCCGTCGCCCTCCAGCCCCTCCAGGGCGAGGATGGCCTCGCCCTGCTCCGCCCCGATCACCCCGGCCTCGACCCACCGCGCCACCCGCCGGCCCAGCTCCTCCACCGCGATCCCCTTTTCCCGGGTCCTGGCGTCAAGGGTCCCCGCTTCCCCGGCCCGGGGCCAGAGCGGTCGTCCCCACCTTCTGGGGGTCGGTGCTCCCGGTTCGCCTGGGTAGTTCCGGCATCCCGGTACCATCGCCGCGGAGGTGTCTGGGTCCTGGTGGGCCCCCCGGTCTTCAAAACCGGTGTGAGCAGCGACCCTGCTCAGGCGGGTTCGATTCCCGTCCGCCTCCGCTGAGCGGTACGCCGAGATCGGTCCCGGTGGGGCGGGCATCTGGTGGTGGAGTGGAACGGCACGGTCGTGCTGACGACACCGCGGCTGCTGCTGCGGAC
>DASUPQ010000216.1 GCA_036280995.1 Actinomycetota bacterium
CCGCGCTGCTGCTCTACGGCGCCTACGGGAAGCTGGAGCCCGACACCGGCATGCTGGCCCGGCTGGCCGACACCCAGGAGCTGGCGCTGGACCGGGTGGAGCGGGAATGGGGCACCGAAGGCGTCGGCCTGGCCTTCTGGGCCCCAGCCTGCTCGACGACGAGGAGACCACCTCGGCCTATCTTCGCCTCACCCGCTCGGGCGTCAGCCCTGGCTCGGCCCGGTCGCTGATGAGGCTCGGCTACCAGATCGACTGGGAGGCGGTGCTGCCGGGCATCCGGGTCCCGACGCTGGTCCTGCACCGGACCGGCGACCTGGTCGTCCCCATCCGCCAGGCCCGGAAGCTGGCCGCGGGCATCCCAGGGGCCCACCTCCTCGAGCTGCCCGGCATCGACCATCTGATCTGGGCCGGCGACCAGGACGCGGTCGTCGACGCGGCCCGCGGCTTCCTCGCCGAGGCGGGGCTGGACGCCGGCCAAGAGGCCCCACGGAAACCAGCCGGCGCCGGGCAGCTGGGCCTGACCCGGCGCGAGCACGAGGTGCTCCGCCTGGTCGCCCGCGGGCTCACCAACCGGCAGATCGCCGCCGCCCTGTTCATCAGCTCCAAGACGGCCGGGGTTCACGTCTCCAACATCCTGAGCAAGATGGGGGTCGGGCGCCGGGCCGAGGCGGCGGCCGTCGCCGAGCGCCTGCAGCTGCTGGCCTCGCCGGCCGAAGCCCGGCCGCCGCGCGGGTAGGTGTGGCTAGGGCCGTCTGCGGGTTGCCGAGTTGAGCTGTTGGGAGATCAAGGGCGGCGGCGCTCAGGCGCGCTGACGTTCGTCCCGCTGCCGGCGCGTCTCCTCGGCACGACCGCCCGCCGCAGATCACTACGAGATGTTCTTGAGGCCATGCAGCACCCTCTCCAGAAGCTCCACAGGCGGGAGGTCAGCGTCGGCGACGGTGGCCTGCGGCCGGTACAGCACCACCACGCCTTGGAGGGCCATGTCGCCGACGATCACGCGGGTCACGCCCAGTAGCAGGTCGAGCCGGCCGGCGATCTCTGCGACCGACACGACCTCCCGGCACAGCGCCGCGATAGAGCGCTGCTCGCGGCCCAGCCCAGCGAGCTGCTCCTCGATGCCGGTGACCGTCTGCACCAGCGTCTCCAGCTCGAGGTCGTCGTGGGCCGAGCGGGTACGCCCACCGGTGACCGTGTAGGGGCGGCGGTAGTAGCGGGACCAGGTCCGTCCCCCCTCATCGGCTCCCCCGCCGCTCATTCTCAGCTACCCATCGTGACCGCGCGCCTACTCGGTCGGCTCGCCTGCCCCAGCGACGGCATCCGTGTCCCCGCCACGGTTTGGTGCCGGCGCTGCGTGCCGGCGTAGCGGCAGGTGCGAGCGCGGCTGCCAGCCCGACTTCGTGGCGTTCGCCAGCAGGAGCCGCTCCGGCGAGGCCATGACGCCGGCCGGCACCGGCGGTGCCATCGCCGGGTGTTCGCCAGCCGAGCCGAGCAGGACCGCTGGCAGCAGCACCAGCGCGGTGACCCCGCCGAACCAGCAATGACGGAGCTGCACCCTGATGCCGTGGCGGGCCGCGAGGCGGCCGACCACGTGGAAGCCCATCATTCTCGACACGGCGACGTCGGCCGCCAACGGCTCGGCCAGCCGCCTGTTGGCCTCGGCCAGCTCGGCGTCGCTCATCCCGATCCCGTGGTCCTCGATCTCGAGCACGTAACCGTTGCCGGTCGGACCGCCGGAGACTTCCACCCTGGTGCTGGGCGAGGAGAACGAGGTGGCATTCTCGACCAGCTCGGCGAGCAGATGGGCGACGTCGCTGGCGGCCTGGCCGGCCAGGGTGAGGTCATGGATACCGGCAATCTGCACACGGGAGTAGTCCTCGACCTCGGCCACCGCGGCCTCGACCACGTCGCGCAGCGGTACCGACTCGCTCCACCGGCGGCGCTGATCTACGCCCGACAGCACGATCAGGTTCTCCACGTTGCGCCGCATACGAGTGGCGAGATGGTCCATCCGAAACAGCTCGTCGAGCCGGTCCGGGTCGACCTCGTTCCTCTCCAGCTCGTCGATCAGCTCGAGCTGCCGGTCGACCAGTCCCTGGCTACGTCGGGCAAGGTTGTGGAGCAGGTCGCTGATGCTCTGGCGCAACGCCGCCTGCTCGGTGACGTCGCGGATGTTCAGCACCAGCCCGTGGACGCGGGGATCGTCGGCGAGGTTGGTGCAGATGCTCTCCACGTGACGCCACGACCCGTCTTCGTGCTGCAGCCGGCACCCGAAGTCGGCGGTCGCTCCCGGGGCCGCCTCCACCAGCTTGGTGAGGGCCACGTTGACGTCGTGCCGGTCGTCGGGATGGACGAGATCGCCGAGGTCGGTGCCGACGAGGTCGGCAGCTCCCCGGCCGAGCATCCGCTGCACCGAGGGGCTCTGATAGGCGATCGTGCCGTCGGGCGCAAGCACCGTGATGAGATCCGAGGAGTTGTTCACCAGCGAGCGGAACTGGGCAGCCTGCTCAGCGCCAGCCCGCCGCAGCAGCAGCCCCAGGGCGAGGGCGGCGAGCACGCCGAGCACCCCAAGGGCGATCTCGATCCGGACCAGCCGGCTGATCGATGCCTCGGTCTGCTGGGTGATCTCCTGGGCGGCGTCATTGGAGACGCTCGACAGCTGCGCGCTCAGCACCCGCAGCTCGGTCACGTCGGCGTCGTAGCGCGGGCTGTCGCGGCCACCCTCCACGAGGCGGTCGCCGGTCTGGATCAACTTGTCGATGAGGCGGCGGTTCTGCTCGAGCTTGCGGCGGACCCTCCAGTCGCGGGCGGGCGGGATCTCGACCCTCGAGCCATCGCCCTGCGGTGCGCGCACGCTGCCGCCGTCCAGCAGCACATCGACCGGCTCGCGTACGTCCTCGGCGCTCTCCTTCGGGTCGGCCTGGAAGCCGTCGACCACCAGCAGGACGTCCATGGTGTAGCGCTCCACGAGGGCCCGTTGGCGCGCGGCGAGGTTGACAACCAGCGCCGAGCCACGCTGCTCCGCGATGGCTCGCGCGTTGTAGACAACGATCGCCGTCACCAGGACGATGAGCACGGGGATGACCCAGCCGAGCCGGCGACCCAGGCGCAGGTCGCCAAGGATCGGTCGCCGCGGGATCAGCCGGCCGATGCCGGACCGGCCGGTTCCCGCCGTGCGCTGGGCCGCGCTCGCGGCTCCCACCTCAGCGGACCGTGAGCGCGGCATACATACCCCCCAGGTAGTGGCCCTGCAGATTGCAGTACAAGACGTAGTGGCCTGGCGCCATGCGCAGGTCCAGGGTCTGGCGGTCGTTGATGTCGAGGCCCTCGACCTCCTCGAGGAAGTCGATACCCTTTCTTTCTTCGTCGACCGTCAGCCCGTCGGGCTGCAGCGGCAGCTTGCCAGGGGCACGGTCGGTTCGTACGACGATGAGCTCGTGGGTGGTCGGGCCCTCATTGAGGATGCGGAAGCTGACGATGCCGGCGGGCACGACGGCCGCGTCCCGCCGGACGTTGAAATCATCGAGTCGAACGTTCAAGGGAGTGCCGCGCGGCGTGGGCTCCTGCCGGCGGGCCACGGTGAGGGGGACCGCGAGCGCGAGCGCGGCCAGCACAAGCACGAGCGCCCACGTCCAGCGCCGCCTCGTCCGAGTCCACGCCATCCCGTCTACCTCCTCCAGCTGGCCAGGGTGTTCACTGGCCCCTGCCCGCACGCCCTGCGGGACGTTGGAGCGGATCCGGCCGGCGGCCAGGGCGGCGAGCAGCACCAGCGGCAGCAGGAGGATCGCGATGAACTTCCGGTGGATGCGGAGTTGTCCAGCATTCAGCTCGTCCTGGGGGACACCACGGCGGGCACCAAGCCAATCGGAAAAAGCGCAGAAGAAGGCCGTGCGGGAGCATAACACCCTGAGCCGCGCAGGCCGACGCGGTGCTGGTGGCGCGTCGCGACTGCCGGAGGTGCTGCTGGTCCTGACCGGCGGCGTGGTCGGGGGATCGGCTGCCCAGACGCCGGGTCATGGTGGCCTCCGCCCTGCTGCGTTCGGCCACTTGTAGGGGAGGTTAAGGTACGGCGCTGATGGGGATCCAGGCGGGATCCAACTTGCGCGGGGGGGCTCATGAACCACCTCTTCGAGGAGTTTGACGACGAGCGGCGATGGCTGGGCCCGCCGCCGCGCCGCCGCCGCTGGTTGCTGCGAGGCCTGCCGCTGGTGGCGGCGTTGAGCCTGGCCTCGCTGGTGGTCGGCGGCCGCTCCGATGTCCCCGCGCCGCCACCAAGGATTCCCGCTGGTCCTAGCGCCGAGCAGCAGGCGCTGGAAGCCGGACGCAGGGCGCTGGTGGCCTGGGGCCGCTTCGCGGTGACCAACCATCTGGGCACCCTTCGCGGTTGGTTCTGGCCCAACGGGCCGCAGTACCGGCAGCTGGCCCGCGAGGCCAGGCTGCGCCGCGGCACCAAGGCCCTCGGCTCACCCGCCTACCGGTTCACCCTGACCCGGGTGCAGGTGCTCGCTCCCTCACCACGGCATCGGATCCTTCGCGGGCGGGTGCGGGTGACCCGACCGGGCGAGCGCGGCCAATCCTACGGCTGGGATGTGTGGATGCGCCGCGGCGGCTCGTCGGATGATCGCTGGCGGCTGTGGAGCGTGAACGCGACGCGCGGACCGCGAGCCCGGTCCGCCGCCGACCCGGTGGTGGTCGCCGCCGGCGACATCGCCGAGGTCGGTGGGCATCAGCGGTTGACCTCGGACCGGGTGCTGGAGCTGGACCCCGACCGCGTGCTGGTGCTCGGCGACAACCAGTACCGGAGCGGGACCCTGGCCGAGTACCGCAACCTCTACGGTCCGACCTGGGGCCGGTTCAAGGCCAGGACCAGGCCGGTACCGGGCAACCACGAGTACGGGACGCCCAGAGCGGCCGGCTACTTCGCCTACTTCGCCAAGCTGGCCAGGCCCAAGGGCCGCAGCTACTACAGCTTCGACCTGGGCGGCTGGCACCTCATCGCCCTGAACTCCAGCCTCGACCACGGCCCCGGGTCGGCCCAGGAACGCTGGCTGCGGGCCGACCTGGTGGCCACCGCCAAACGCTGCATCCTGGCCTACTGGCACTTCCCGCGGTTCTCCTCGGGCGCCCATCAGGGGAACTGGGGCTCGGTCGCCAGCTTCTGGAACGACCTCTTTGACGCCCGCGCCGACGTGGTCCTGAGCGGCCATGAGCACAGCTATGAGCGGTTCGCCCGCCAGACCCCCTGGGCCAAGGCCAGCCGGCAGGGGATCCGCCAATTCGTGGTCGGCACCGGCGGCGCCGACCTGCTGGGCTTCGCCGCCGCCAAGCCGAACAGCCAGCGCCGCCTCGCAAGCGCCCACGGTGTGCTCGAGCTGGTCCTGCACCCGGCCAGCTACCAGTGGCGCTTCGTTTCCGAGGACGGAGCCGTGCTCGACAGGGGCGGTCCGGTCACCTGCCACTGAGGCGGAGGACGGCAGG
>DASUPQ010000217.1 GCA_036280995.1 Actinomycetota bacterium
AGGTCGAGGGGCGCGTCTGGGCCAGGGCCACCGCCGCCTGGGCGCCGTTCACGGACGCCGGCGGCCGGGTCCGCCTCGACAACCAGGTGCTCTGGGTGACCGGGGCCAGGTAGCGGCCCGGCGGCCACCCAGAGCGTCGCCCCTGCGGTCGAACGGGCCGAGGTAGCGGTCGCGGTCGTGGCCTGGCCACCGGGCGCAGACGCTGGCGAACCAGATCCACGGCCGGCCGAAGTAGGGGTCGCGGCGGTCGGCCCGGCGCGCGGCCCGCAGGTACGTCAACCGTCGGGCGGTCCTGGCCCCAACTCCTAACCGTAGTCGATCGATGCGTAGCGGCTCAGCTTGGACAGCTGGTGGCGGGCGTCGATCTGCCGGGAGGTGCCGGACTTGGAGCGCATCGACAGCGACTGGGTGAGGGCGCCGCGGCGGTCGAAGCGGACCCCGCGCAGGAACTCGCCGTCGGTGACGCCGGTGGCGGCGAAGAACACGTTGTCGCCCCGGACCAGGTCGTCGATGTCCAGGACCTTGTCGAGGTCGTAGCCGGCGTCAAGGGCGGCCCGGCGTTCTTCGTCGTTGCGCGGCCACAGGCGGCCATACATGGCCCCGTCGAGGCACTTGAGGGCGCAGGCGGCGATCACCGCCTCGGGCGTCCCGCCGATCCCGACCAGCATGTCGACCCCGGTGCCCTCCCGGGCGGCCATGATCGCCCCCGCCACGTCGCCGTCGGTGATCAGCTTGACCCGGGCCCCGGCCTGGCGGATCTGGCGGATCAGGTCCTCGTGGCGGGGCCGGTCGAGGATGCACACGGTCAGGTCGCCGACGTGCGCGCCCTTGGCCTTGGCGACCAGGCGCAGGTTGAGGGCCAGCGGCGCCTCGAAGTCGACCGCGTCGGCCGCCTCCGGGCCGACCACCAGCTTCTCCATGTAGACGCACGGTCCCGGGTCGAACATGGTGCCGCGGTCCGACAGGGCCACGACCGAGATCGCGTTCGGCATGCCGTTGGCGGTCAGGGTGGTCCCGTCGACCGGGTCGACGGCGATGTCGACCTCGGGCAGGGTGCCGTCGCCGATCTCCTCGCCGTTGTAGAGCATGGGGGCGTTGTCCTTCTCGCCCTCGCCGATCACCACCACCCCGGTCATCGAGACCGAGCCGAGCACGTGGCGCATGGCGTCGACGGCCGCCTGGTCGACGGCCTCCTTGTCGCCGAAGCCCATCTTCCGGGACGCGGCCATGGCGGCCGCCTCGGTGACCCGGACGAGCTCGAGGGCCAGGTTGCGGTCGGGGGCCTCGCCGTCGGCTCGAGCTTCCATCGCACACCTCCGCGTCGGTTCCGGGCCGGCGTTGGCCCCGGGGGACCATTTTCCCCACCGGAGGGACTGGCATCCAGGGCCGCTCCGGCTTACCCTGACAACGGTGGCCCCGCCCGCTCGGGTGTGCGTGGCCTCCGGCAGTCGGGCCCTGGTGCCGCCGATCCCACCCGGTTGGCGCCAAGGGCCCGCTGCATGTCCGGCGCCCGTGCGGTCTCGGGGCATGGAGGGAGCGGTGGGCGGCAGCCACGGTCACGGGCACGGCCACAGCCACACCCCTGTGCCGCTGGCCGGCTCGGCCGCCGGTGAGGACGAGGGGCTGCGGGCGGTCAAGCTGTCGGCCGCCGGCCTCGGGCTGACCGCCGCCGTCCAGTTCGCCTTCGTGGCCGCCAGCGGCTCGGTCGCCCTGCTCGCCGACGGCCTCCACAACCTGGGCGACGTGTTCACCACCGTCACCCTCTGGATCGCCTTCCGGGTCGGGCGGCGCCAGCCGGACCGCGGCTACACCTTCGGGTACGCCAGGGCCGAGGACGTCGCCGGGGTGCTGGTGGTCCTGGCCATCGCCGCCTCGGCGGTGGTCGCCGCCGCCGAGTCGCTGGCCAAGCTGGCCGGGGACGTGCCGCCGCTGCGCAACCCCGGCTGGGCGCTGGCCGCGGCGTTCGCCGGGGTGGCCGGCAACGAGGCCGTGGCCCAGTACAAGCTCCGGGTCGGCCGGCGGATCAACTCGGTCCCGCTGGAGGCCGACGGCCAGCACTCGCGGGTCGACGGGCTGGCCAGCCTGGCCGCCGCGGCCGGGATCGCCGGGGCCTGGGCCGGCTGGCCGGCCGCCGACCCGCTGGCCGGCCTGCTGCTGTCGGCCGTGATCGGCTGGGTGCTGGTCGGGACCACCCGCGACGTGCTCGCCCGGCTGCTCGACCGGGTCGACCCGGAGGTCATCGACGAGGTCGAGCGGGCGGCCGGGTCGGTCGCCGGGGTCGAGGCCGTGCACGCGGCCCGGGCCCGCTGGGTGGGCCGGTCCCTGCATGTCCTGGTCCACGTCGAGGTCGACCCCGACCTGCCCCTGCGGGCCGCCCACGACCTCGGCGAGCAGGTCCGCCACGCCATCTTCCACGCCCTCCCCGGCGTGGCCGCGGTCGACCTGCACCTGGACCCGGCCGGGGTCGACGAGCACGAGAGCCACGGCCACACCCTCCACCACCGCGATCAGGGCAGCCGGTAGCGTCTCCGGAAGGCGGCCACGCCGAGCGGGCTCACGGGCTCGCTGCCGGGTTGACGTACAGGTCGCCGCCCGCGAACGCGGCCGCGACCCGGCGCAGCGGGGGCGGGGCCTCCTCGCCGTCGCGCAGGCCGCTGGCCGGGCCGCCCTCGGCGTCCCAGCGCTGGCCGTCGCAGGGGCGGGCGAACCCGCTGCCGGCGACCCGCACCGGGCAGGAGCCGGGCGGGGCCAGGAACGCGCGCAGCTCCCCGCCGCGGCGGTCGACGACCACGACCTGCCCGGCCGGGCCGGCGACCTCGGTGACCGTGCCGGCGGGCAGCGACGACAGCGCGGCCACCCGCACCCAGGGCGGGCCGGGATGGCCGTCCCTGGTCAGGAACAGCACGCCCGCGACCAGGATCACGAGCCCGAACAGGGCCGAGGCGACGATCCAGCCGCGGCCGAGCTGGCTGCGCAGGATCAGCTTGCGGGCCCGGGCGGCCCGGGGCGGGAGGTAGGCGACCCGGCCGCCGGGGTCGCGGCCGGGTCGCGGCGGCCGGTCGGTGCCGGGCATGGGCGTCCTCCGGGGATCCGGGCGTTGGGGCGGCCGGATGGCCGGGTAGTATCTTCCCAGGTGCGGCCCGGCAGCGAGGCGCGGGCCGGTGGCGAGGGCGAGAGGGGCAGCGGCACCGTGGCGCAGGGACGCATCCGGGTCGTGGTGGCCAAGCCGGGGCTGGACGGGCACGACCGGGGAGCCAAGGTCGTGGCCAGGGCCCTGCGGGACGCCGGCATGGAGGTCATCTACACCGGCCTGCACCAGACCCCCGAGCAGATCGTGGCCGCCGTGGTCCAGGAGGACGCCGACGCCGTCGGGCTCTCGATCCACTCGGGCGCCCACATGACCCTGTTCCCCCGCGTGGTCGAGCTGCTGGCCGAGCGCGGCGCCGACGACGTGCTCGTGTTCGGCGGCGGCATCATCCCCCGCGAGGACATCGTCCTGCTCAAGGAGCAGGGCGTGGCCGAGATCTTCACCCCGGGCACCCCGACCCAGAAGATCGTCGAGTGGCTGCGGGCCGCCCTCGACCGGGCCGCCTGACCGGAGGCACCGCCAGCGCAACCCGACGGAGAGGCTGACGCATGGACCTGTTCGAGCATCAGGCGAAGGAGCTGTTCGCCAAGTACGGGGTGGCCGTGCCGCGCGGCGAGGTCGCCTGGTCGCCCGAGGAGGCCGAGGCGGCCGCGGCCGAGGTCGGCGGCACCGTGGTCGTCAAGGCCCAGGTGCAGATCGGCGGCCGCGGCAAGGCCGGCGGCATCCAGCTGGCCAAGGACCCGGCCGAGGCCCGCCAGCAGGCCGAGCGCATCCTCGGCATGGACATCCGCGGCCACACCGTCCGGCGGGTGCTGGTCGAGCAGGCCTCGGAGATCGCCGCCGAGTACTACGTGGCCATCCTCCACGACCGGGCCAGCAAGGGCTTCCTGGCCATGGCCTCGGTCGAGGGCGGGGTCGAGATCGAGCAGGTCGCCGAGGAGAAGCCCGAGGCGATCGTCAAGGTGCCCGTCAACCCGCTGGTCGGGCTGCGCAGCTACCACGTCAACCAGCTCGTCTACGGCGCCGGCTTCGACGAGCGGGCCCGCAAGGGCGCGGCCCAGCTCCTGGCCAGGCTGTACGAGGTGTTCGTGGCCGCCGACTGCATGCTGGTCGAGGTCAACCCGCTGGTGCTGACCGCCGGCGGCGACGTCATCGCCCTCGACGGCAAGGTCACCCTCGACGACTCCGCGCTGGACCGCCATCCCGACCTGGAGCAGCTGCGCGACACCTTCGCCGTCGACCCCCAGGAGCAGGCGGCCAAGGAGCAGGGCCTCAACTACATCAAGCTCGACGGCTACGTCGGCATCATCGGCAACGGCGCCGGCCTGGTCATGAGCACCCTGGACGTGGTCGCCCAGGCCGGCGGCAAGGCGGCCAACTTCCTCGACGTGGGCGGGGGCGCCTCGGCCGAGACCATGGCCGCCGGGCTCGAGGTGATCCTCTCCGACCCCAAGGTGCGCAGCGTGCTGGTCAACATCTTCGGCGGCATCACCCGCGGCGACCTGGTCGCCCAGGGGATCCTGGACGCCCTCGACCGCCTCGGCGACAAGGTCAAGGTGCCCCTGGTGGTGCGCCTTGACGGCACCAACGCCGAGGAGGGCCGGGCGCTGCTGGCCGGCTCGCCGTCCGACAAGGTGGTCCCGGCGGCCACCATGCTCGACGCCGCCCGCAAGGCGGTCGAGCTGGCCGGCGCCGGCGCCGACACGAAGGAAGGTGCCTGAGCCATGGCCATCCTCGTCGACTCCGAGACCCGGCTGGTCGTGCAGGGCCTGACCGGGCGCGAGGGCCGCTTCCACGCCCTGCGCAACCGCGAGTACGGGACCAACCTGGTCGCCGGGGTCACCCCGGGCAAGGCCGGCCAGGACGTCGACGGCGTCCCCGTGTTCAACACCGTGGCCGCCGCCGTGGCCGAGGCCGGCGCCAACACCTCGCTGATCTTCGTGCCCGCCCGCTTCGCCGTCGACGCCCTCTACGAGGCTGCCGACGCCGGCATCGGGGTGGTCGTGCTGATCACCGAGAACATCCCCGTGCTGGACATGACCAGGGCCTACAACTACATCAGGGCCAAGGGGGTGGCCCTGGTCGGGCCGAACTGCCCCGGGGTCATCTCGCCCGGCAAGGCGAACGTCGGCATCATCCCCGGCGAGATCACCCACGCCGGGCCGGTCGGCCTGGTGTCGCGGTCGGGCACCCTGACCTACCAGGTGATGTACGAGATGGCGGCGGCCGGGGTCGGCCAGACGACCTGCGTCGGCATCGGCGGCGACCCGGTGGTCGGGTCCAGCTTCGTCGACATCCTCGGGCGCTTCCAGGACGACCCCGAGACCGAGGCCGTGGTGATGATCGGCGAGATCGGCGGCGACGAGGAGGAGCGGGCGGCCCGCTTCATCTCCGAGCGGATGGACAAGCCGGTGGTCGCCTACATCGCCGGGTTCGAGGCCCCGCCGGGCAAGCGCATGGGCCACGCCGGGGCGATCATCTCCGGGTCCAGCGGCACCGCCCAGGCCAAGGCCGAGGCCCTGGAGGCCGCCGGGGTGCGGGTCGGCCGCAACCCAACGGAGACGGCCGAGCTGGCCGTCTCCGCGGTCAAGGAGCGGTAGAACAGCGGTCGAGTATCCGGCGCCGCATGCAGCGCCGAGCCATCCATGCAGCGCCAAGGCTTGCGCGCCGCCTCCGGCGGCCACGCAATCTACTCAAACCCGGATCCTCGAGCGGTGTTCTAGCCGGGTCAGGCCTCGGCCAGCACCACCGTGTTCATGATCTTGTCGCCGAACAGGGTCTGGCGCCTGGCGTCCCAGATCGGCCACAGGAAGCCGATGCAGAGCAGGCAGACGAGGCCGTCCAGGATGTGGAGCAGGTCACGGACGAAGGCCATGCCCCCGCCGATGGGCTGGCCGTCGGCCATCCGCACCAGCCGGAGGTTCAGCACCTGCTTGCCCCAGCTCTGCCCGGTCCGGCCCATCTGGATGCAGCGGTTGTAGATGAAGATCCCGAACGAGACCAGGTAGAGCAGGAAGGTGACCAGGCTGGCCCCGGTGCTCGGGGGCTCGCCGGGGTCGGTCCCGCTGAACAGGATCACGGCCAGGAACACCGGGATCGCGGCGATCAGGCTGTCGATCAGGTAGGCCCCGACCCGCTGGGGCCAGTTGGCCAGCGTCCGTCCCATGTAGTAGCCGGGCGGGTCGGCGACGTAGCCGCCCGCGGGCTGGGCCGGCGGCTGGCCGTAGCCAGGCTGGGCCGGCGTCCCGTACGGCGGCGGCTGGCTGCCGTAGGGCTGCTGGGGCGGCTGCTGGCCGTAGCCGGGCTGGTTGGGGTCCTGGGGTCCGTACCCCTGGGTCATGAGCGTTGCTCCTTGTCGTGATCGGTGGGTCGACGCCCGGTCCGGCCGTTACAGCCCGGGTCGTCCGGCCTGCTGCTCGGCGAAGTCGCCGAGCACGGGTAGCTTGAAGTGCCGGCCCTGGAAGCCCTGGACGAGCAGGACGACCCAGCCGACGATGAACGCGAACAGGACCAGGCCGAGCAGGGCGCGGATGGGGCTCGGCATGTAGTCCCGGACCACCCAGACCAGGGTCCAGAGCACGCCGTAGGCGATCGCCTGCATGGCGTGGAAGCGGACCTCCGGTCGCCGGTCGACCAGGAAGAAGATCAGGCCGGTCAGCCAGGTGATCCCGGGCAGCCCGTAGGAGAGCCCGGAGGCGACGTTCTCGGCCATCCCGCTGGACTGCGGGTACTGCCCGCCCGGCGGCGGGTGGCCGGGTTGCTGGTACTGCCCGCCTGGTTGCTGGTAGCCGGGCTGCTGCTGATAGCCAGGTTGCTGGTACCCGGGCTGCTGCGGATACCCGGGCTGCTGCGGGTAGCCGGGCTGCTGCGGGTAGCCAGGCTGCTGCGGGTACCCCGGCTGCTGGCCCCAGCCCTGGTCGCCGGGCGGTGGCGGGGGTGGCGGCGCGGCGCCGGGACCCGGGTCTTGGCTCCCACCCTGGGGTGGCGCGGGCGGCGGGGGCGGCGGGGTGCCCGGCGACTCCCAGCGGGGGGCGTCCTGGGCGCCGGGGGTCGTGTCGGCCGGTGGGTGGTCCGGGGGCGGCCGGTCGACGGGCGCCTCCGGCGTGCCGGGGGGCTCACGCGGCGGTTCGTCCCGCGGGTCCCGTGGGGTCGGCCCCTCGGTCATGGTCGTCCTCCTGTCGGTCTCACTCGGCTCATCCTCCGGGCGAGCCGGTCTATACCCACCCGAACCGGTGGAGCTGGAACGCCCAGCTTGCGACGCCCAGCACCGCGGCCACCCAGAGGGCTTGTCGGCGACGCGACGGCGGCCATTGCGCCGCGGCCGGTGCCCACCCGAGCGCCCTTGCGACCATCAGCACGGCCATGACCAGGGTGAACCCGGCCAGCAGGAGGGCGAACGGGTTGGCCGCCACGGCCGCTCCGAAGTCGCCGGAGGCCAGGCCGGTGGCGGCGGTGGTCATCCCGCACAGCGGGCACGGGATGCCGGCGAGCGTCCGCAGCGGGCAGGGGAGCCACAGCCCTTGCCCGCCGAGCGCCGCCTGGTAGGTCGCCGCGGCCCCGGCGGCGACCATGCCGGCGACCCCGAGCTGCTCGGGCACCGACGACGGTCGCCAGGCCCCCGCCGGATTCCGGGTGCTCATTCCGCGGTCCAGCTCCCTCCGCCTGGGGCGTGCTGCGTCCGTTCTTGCAGGCTGGCGCAGTGAACCATATGCGCAGGAGTGGTTCAATCCCGTCAGCGGGCCGGCCCCAGCTGGGTTGCCGGCACCGGCCCCCGATGGCAGCATCCGCCGTGCCGAGAACCAGGCGCCGAGATCCGGGGAGGCCGTGGCGGACAGCAAGCGGGTGGTCGTGCTCGTGTCCGGCCACGGCTCCAACCTCCAGGCGCTGCTGGACGCGGCCGCCGATCCCGGCTCGGGGATGGCGGTCGTCCTGGTCGGCGCCGACCGGCCCGGCGCCTACGGGCTGGAGCGGGCCCGCCGCGCCGGGGTCGACACCGCCGTGGTCCGGCCCGCCGACCACCCCGACCGCGCCGCCTTCGACCTGGCCCTGCGCGACCTGGTGGCCGCCGCCCGGCCGGACGTCGTCTGCCTCGCCGGGTTCATGCGCATCCTCGGGCCGGCGTTCGTGCGTGCCTTCCCCGACCGCATCCTCAACACCCACCCGAGCCTGCTGCCGGCCTTCCGGGGCGCCCACGCCGTCCGCGACGCCCTCGCCTACGGGGTCAAGGTCACCGGCTGCACCGTCCACCTGGTCGACGAGGAGGTCGACCACGGCCCGGTGCTGTTCCAGGCGGCGGTGCCGGTCGAGCCCGGCGACGACGAGGACCGCCTGCACGAGCGGATCAAGCGGGAGGAGCACCGGCTCCTGCCGCTGGCCGTCCGGCTGGTCGCCGAGGGCCGCGTCCGGGTCGAGGGCCGCCGCGCCCGCGTCGTCGAGCCGGAGGAGGTGGCGCGATGAGCCAGCCGGAGCGCCTGCCGATCCGCCGCGCCCTGGTCAGCGTCTTCCACAAGGAGGGGCTGGACCGGCTCGCCGCCGCCCTGGCCGCCGCCCGGGTCGAGGTCGTCTCCACCGGCTCGACCGCGGCCGCCCTCGAGGGCCACGGCCTCCGCGTCACCCGGGTCGAGGAGCTGACCGGGTTCCCGGAGCTGCTCGACGGCCGGGTCAAGACCCTCCACCCGAGGGTCCACGCCGGCCTCCTCGCCGACCGCGGCAGGCCCGCCCACCAGGCCGAGCTGGAGGCCGCCGGCATCGCCCCCTTCGACCTCGTGGTCGTCAACCTCTACCCGTTCGAGGAAACCGTCGCCGACCCCGACGCCGACCCCGCCCTGGCGGTGGAGCGCATCGACGTCGGCGGCCCGGCCATGATCCGGGCGGCGGCCAAGAACCACGCCTGGGTCGCCGTCGTCTGCGACCCCGGCGACTACCCCCTGGTCGGATCCGCCCTCGCCGCCGGCGGCACCACCCTCCAGGAGCGCCGCACCCTGGCCGCCCGGGCGTTCGCCCGGACCGCCGCCTACGACACGGCCGTGGCTGGCTGGATGGGTCAGACGGCCGGCGGGTTCCCGGAACGGCTGGCCGTCGGGGCGCGGCTGCGCCAGGTCCTGCGGTACGGGGAGAACCCGCACCAGGGGGCGGCCTTCTACGCCAGCGACGGGCCCGACGGCCCCTGGGGGCTGGGGGCGGCCGTCCAGGTGGCGGGCAAGGAGCTGTCCTACAACAACCTGCTCGACGCCGACGCCGCCCTGGCCCTGGCCGCCGAGCACGGGGAGCGCCCGTTCGCGACCATCGTCAAGCACACCAACCCGTGCGGGGCGGCGTTCGGGACGACCCTCGAGGAGGCGTACGCCGGCGCCCTGGACGGCGACCCGGTCAGCGCCTTCGGCGGCGTGGTCGGGCTGTCGCGCCCGCTGGACGCGGCCACCGCCAAGCGGGTCGCCGCCATCTTCACCGAGGTCGTGGTCGCGCCCGGCTTCGACGAGGAGGCCCTGGCCGTGCTGGCCGCCAAGCCGTCGCTGCGGCTCGTCCAGGTCGACCTGGCCCGCCCGGCCCGCGGGCTGGCCGTCCGCTCGGTGGCCGGGGGCCTGCTCGCCCAGGAGCCCGACCCCGGCGCCGACGACCCGGCCGGCTGGGCCCTCCAGGCCGGCGACCCGCCCGGCCCCGAGCTCCTGGCCGACCTCGCCCTCGCCTGGTCGGTGGCCGGCCA
>DASUPQ010000218.1 GCA_036280995.1 Actinomycetota bacterium
CGCAGGAACAGCGCCGCCGCCACCGCCCCGACGGCCAGGGCGGCCCCGGCCACCAGGTAGGCGGCGCGCACGCCGGCGAGGAAGGCGGCCGGGTCGGCCTGGGGGGTGGCGCGGCCGTAGCGGGCGGCCGCGACCGCGCCCAGCACGGCCACCCCCAGGGCCCCGCCGACCTGCCGGCTGGTGGAGATGACGGCCGAGGCCACCCCGGCCTGGGTGCCGGGCATGGCCGCGACCCCGGCGGCGGTCGCGGGCGAGATCGACAGGCCCAGCCCGGCCCCGAGCATGGTCAGCCGCCACCACAGCTGGGCGTACGGCGTCCCCACCTCGATGCCGGTCAGGGCCCACAGGGCGGCCGCGGCCAGCAGCAGCCCGGCCGTCACCGGCACCCGGTAGCCGTAGCGGGAGGCGAGCCGCCCGGCCAGGGGGGCGGTGACGACCACGGCCAGGGTGCTGGGCAGGCTCCGCAGCCCCGCCTCGAGCGGCGACCAGCCCTGCACCGCCTGGAAGTACAGGGTGTTGAAGAACACGAACCCGAGCAGGGCGAACCCGGCCAGCAGGACCACGGCGTTGGCGGTGGAGAAGGCCCGGTCGCGGAAGAACCGCAGCGACAGCATGGGCCGGGGCCGGCGGGCCTCGACGGCCACGAACCCGGCCAGCAGGACGACCCCGGCGGCCAGCAGGGCGACGATCTCCGGCGACCCCCAGCCCCGGTGGTCGCTCTCGATCAGCCCGAGGGTGACGGCGCCCAGCCCCAGGCTGCCCAGCAGCAGCCCGGGCAGGTCGAGGCGGCCGGCGGCCGGGTCGCGCGACTCGGCCACGACCCGGCCGGCGACGACGAAGGCGGCCACCCCGACGGGCAGGTTCACGTAGAACACCCAGCGCCAGCCGAGGGCGTCGGTGAGCAGCCCGCCGATCACCGGCCCGGCGGCCAGGGCCATGGCCGACACCCCCGACCACAGGCCGATGGCCTGGACCCGCTCACGCGGGTCGGGAAAGGCCGCGGTCAGGATGGCCAGGGAGCTGGGCAGCAGCGCCGCCGCCCCGACGGCCTGCAGGACCCGCGCCCCGACCAGCGCCGGCAGGGTGGGGGCGAGGCCGCACAGGGCCGAGGAGGCGGTGAACACGACCAGGCCGGCCCGGAACACCCGCCGCCGGCCGAACCGGTCGCCCAGCGACCCGGCGGTCAGCAGCAGGCTGGCGAACACCAGGATGTAGGCGTCGAGGACCAGGGCCAGCCCCGACAGCGTGGCCTCCAGCTCCCGCTGGATGCTGGGCAGGGCCACGTTCACCACCGTGTTGTCCAGCATCACCATGAACAGCCCGAAGCAGCAGGCCCCCAGGGTGAGCAGCTGCCGTTTGCGGTCGGTGACGGGTCGGTCGGTGGTTGCCACGCCACCCATTGTGCCCGCCCCCGTCGAACCCACCCGGCCCGCCGCCCAGCTGTCGGCCGCGGCTGCTACGGTGCCGCTGTGGACGACCTCGAGGCGCGACGCGACCGGCTGGTGCGGTTCTGCCGCACCCTTCCCGAGGCCACCGTCACCGCCCACGACCAGCACGTCGGCTTCCAGGTCCGCGGCCGCACCTTCGCCTGGTACGTCGACGACGAGCACGGCGACGGCCGCGTGGCCGTGCTCTGCAAGGCCCCGCCGGGCGAGAACACCGCCCTCGTCGCCTCCGACCCGCACCGCTTCTACCTGCCCCGCTACGTCGGCAGCCGGGGCTGGGTGGGGCTGCGCCTCGACCGCCAGGACGTCGACTGGGGCGAGGTCGCCGAGCTGGTCGCCGAGAGCTACCGGCTGGTTGCCCCCAGGCGCCTGGCCGGGCTGGTCGATCAGCCCCTCGCCTGAGCTACACTGCCGCGGTGCTTCCCCTCCCGGGGGTTTCTGGTTACCCTCCGGGGTGAACGTGTGTTCGTTCAGGGTGCGGTGAGGGGAGGCACGTGCTCGTCGAGGACTACGCCGACCGCGTGCGGCTGGCCGCCGGCTACCTCAGCCGGCTGCTCGCCGACGGCGGCACCGGCGTCGACAACCCGGCCGACGAGCCGGTCGGCCCCGCCGACGCCGCCGCCCTGGAGCTGGCCACCGACGCCCCGCTGCACCAGTTCGGCTGCGACCCCGCCCACGGGGTGACCGCGGCCGCGGTCGACGGCGGCTCGGCCTGCCTGCTCAACGGGCGCAGCTTCTGGCTGGTCGCCTACCGGGCGGGGACGGTCTGGCACCGCGACCGCGACACCTTCGCCAGCGACGTCGACTCGCTCCAGGTCAGGGCCCTCACCCAGGCCGACGCCAAGGCGGCCTACGCCGAGGCCCTGACCCTGGCCGGGGTCAGGCGCGAGCGCGAGCTGGCCGACCTCGGCGGGGTGGTCGACGTGCTGCGCGAGCTGGCCGAGTGGCGCCGGGCCGCCGAGGCGGTCGCGGCCGCCCGCCCGGGCGACCTGGTGCTGGTCGACGGCAGCCTCCACCCGGGCCCGTTCCTGCCCGCCGGCCTGGTCGAGCCCGTCCACGAGCTGGCCCGCGAGCGCGAGGTCGACCTGGTCGGGGTGACCAAGGCGTCCAAGCTCCGCTGGGGCCGCTACGCCCCGCTGGTGCTGCGGGTGCGGCGCCGGGCCGAGGACGAGCTCGGCCCCGACGCCCGCTGGTACCTGCGGGTCACCGGCCCCGAGGAGGCCTCCGAGGTGTACGTGGCCCGCCTGGCCCGCGCCGGGGCCTACGCCTTCCGGGTCGACGCCGTCCGCGGCCACCGCGACCCCGGCGGGCTGTTCGCCGTCCTGGCCGGGCTGTCGGACGACCCGGCCTTCGTCGGCTACCCCTACCCGCTGGCCGCCGTCCACCGGGCGGTGTCGCTGCCCGGCCCGCTCCTGGCCGACCTGCGCCGCGACCTGCGCGAGGCGTTCCTGCGCGAAGGGCTGTCCGAGGACGACGTCGACCTGGTGATGCGCGACTTCCACCTGACCTTGAACGCCTGAGCCCGACCACGGGAGACCTGGACATGCCGGACTACAAGGGACGCATCTTCGGCCGCTCCGTGCTCGATGTGCGTTTCCGGGCCTTCTACGGCGAGGACCTGTTCCTCGGCGAGCTGCTGGCCGGGGACGACCCGGAGCGGGGCCGGCGCTACCTGTTCCGGGTCACCGACGTCGCCTACGGCTCGGAGTCGTCGGACGCCGGCTGGGCCGAGCGCACCGCCGGCGGCCTGATGGCCATGGACCAGGTGGGCGAGGCCACCACCCTGCGCGACTTCGAGAAGCGGCTGTACAAGGTGGCCGAGGTCGTCCCCCTCGGCTACGTCGACGCCAAGGGCTTCCACAAGCCCAAGAGCCTGCCCGCCCAGTTCGCCGCCGTGTCCGCCCCCACCGACGCCGACCTGGCCTTCCTGCGCGAGCGGATGGGCGACGTCGAGGTCGGGCGGCTCCGCTCGGGCGAGGACACCATCGACCTGCCGGTCGGGATCCGCGGCGAGACCCTGCCCAGCCACGTCGGCGTGTTCGCCACCACCGGCATGGGCAAGTCGAACCTCATGAAAGTCCTGGCCGGCCAGCTCCTGGCGGCCAGGGGCCGCTACGCCATGCTGCTGTTCGACCCTCACGGCGAGTACCTGGAGGGCGGGGCGGCCGGGCGGCGCGGCCTGGCCCACCACCCATGGGCCACCCAGCGCCTGCGCGTCTACTCGCCCAGCCCCCGGGCCGGCCAGGCCAGCCTGCTGCGGCTGTCCCTGGCCGAGCTGACCGTTGACGACCTGCGCACCGCCTGGAAGTTCTCCGGCCCCCAGTCCGAGGCCCTGGAGAGCGCCTATGCCCTGCTCGGCGACAAAGGGGTGTGGCTGACCCGGCTGGCCGAGGAGGACCCCGAGGTCCTCAAGGACGCCGAGCTGGGCCGCCACGCCCTGGCCACCATCCAGGTGCTGAGCCGGCGGGCCAAGCGGATCGTGCGGCTGCCCCTGATGACCGAGGACCCCAGCCAGTCGCTCACCGGCAAGGTCCTTGACGACCTGGCCGGCGGCAAGGTCGTGCTGGTCGACACCTCCGGGCTGGAGGCGGTCGAGGAGACCCTGGTCGCCTCCCTGCTCACCCGCAGCCTGCTCGACGAGCGGGCCGGAGCCTACCGCAACGACCGGGAGCGGTTCGGGCAGCTGCCCCGGACCCTGGTCGCCCTCGAGGAGGCCCAGCGGGTCCTGACCCGCCTGGACGACGCCGAGTTCAACGTGTTCCCGCGCCTGGCCCGGGAGGGCCGCAAGTTCAACGTCGGCCTGTGCGCCGTCACCCAGCAGCCCAAGCTGATCGACGCCGAGCTGCTCAGCCAGTTCAACACCTACTTCGTGCTCGGCCTGGCCGACGAGCGCGACCGCAACACCCTGCGCTCCTCCTCCAAGCAGGACCTGTCCGATCTGGGGGCCGAGATCCAGACCCTGATGCCGGGCGAGGCCCTGGTCACCAACCCCGAGGCCCCGTTCGCCCTGCCGGCCAGGGTCCACCTGTACGAGGACTGGCTGGCAGGAGTCCCCGCCCCCGAACCGGCGCGGGAGCGTCCGGCCGAGGCCATGAGCGGGTTCTACGAGTGAGCCGGCTGGTCGCCATCGCCGACGCCCACCTGGGGCGGGCCCACTACCAGGCCGTCGACTCGGGCGGGCTCAACCAGCGGGAGGTCGACTTCGCCGCCTCCTGGCACCGGGCGGTGGAGGCCGCCCTCGGGCTCGACCCGGACGCCGTGCTCGTCCTTGGCGACCTGTTCGACGCCCCCCGGCCCACCTACCGGGCGTTCCGGGAAGGCGCCAGGGGGCTGCGCACCCTGGCCGCGGCGGGCGTGCCCACCCTGGCCATCTCCGGCAACCACGACACCCCGCGGCTGCGCGAGTCCGGCTCGCCCTACGCCGTCCTCGCCGACGCCTTCCCGACCCTGCGCTTCGTCTACCGGGGCGGCTACGAGCCGGTCGACCTGCTGGCCGGGCTGCGGGTCCACGCCGTGCCCCAGTGCACCGACGACCTGGCCCTCAAGGAGCAGATCGCCGCCGCGGCCGGCGCCCGCTCCGGCGACCACCTGAACCTGCTCGTCACCCACGCCGCCGTGACCGTCCTGGCCCGCCGCTACACCTACGGCGACGTCAACGAGCTCGAGGTCGACCTGACCACCCTGGACGCCGGCTTCGACCGCATCCTGCTCGGCCACTTCCACAACTTCGCCAAGGTCGCCGCCAACGCCTGGTACCCCGGCTCGACCGACACCTTCAGCTTCAAGGACCTGCCCCAGCACGACGAGCCCGCCGTCAAGGGCGTCCTCAGCCTCGACACCACCTCGGGCAGCGTCCGCCACCACCCCGTGCCGGGAGGCCGGCCGCTGCGCAGCTACCGCCTGGACGCCTTCGACCTGACCGCCCCCGAGGTCTACGAGGCCGCCGCCGGCCTGGCCGGGCCGGAAGAGACCGAGGGGGCGGTGGTGCGGCTGTTCGTCAACCGGGCCCGGCCCGAGCTGCGCCGCCTCCTCGACCGCCGCCAGCTGGCCGCCGACGCCTTCGCCGGCGCCCTGGTCGTGACCGTCCAGGTCGAGTCCGAGGAGGACGAGCAGGCCGCCCAGCTGGCCGCCCAGCCCGTGACCAGCCTGGCCGACGAGTGGGACCGCTACCTGGCCTCGGTCCCCATCGAAGGCTACGACCGCGACCGGCTGGCCGGCATGGGCCGCCAGTTCCTCCAGCAGGTCGAGGAGGAGGCCCGCTAGCCGATGCACCTGCGCTCCCTCAGCCTGCGCAACTACCGCGTCTACCGAGCGGTCGACCTGGAGTTCCCCGACGGCCTCATCGGGATATACGGTGCGAACGGCGCAGGGAAGACGACGCTGATCGAGGCGCTGCGCTACGCCCTCTACGGGGACGCGCGGACCGACAAGTGGGAGCTGCGGTCGGCCGGGGTGGGGGAGGACGTCCGGGTCGAGCTGGTGTTCGAGCACGAGGGGAACACCTATGACGTCAGGCGGCGGCTGAAGGGCCGCAACCTCACCCCCGAGGTCGAGGTGTTCCTGAACGGGCAGCTGGCCGCCCAGTCGGTGCGGGAGGCCAACGCGTACCTGGCCCGGGTGCTGGGCATGGACCAGCGGGCGTTCCTGGCCTCGGTGTGCGCCCAGCAGAAGGAGCTGACGGCGTTCGCGACCATGCTGCCCAGCGACCGGCGGCGCCTGGTGCTCGACCTGCTCGGGGTCAGCCCGGTCGAGCGGGCCCTGGCCAGGGTGCGCGAGCAGGCCCGCGACGCCCGCACGGCCGCCGGCGGGGCCCGGGCCGGGCTGCCCGACCTGGCCGAGCTGGAGGTGGCCGCGGCCGAGGCCGAGGCCGAGCGGCAGCGGGCCGAGGAGGCCGAGCAGACGGCGGCCGCCGCCGAGCGGCAGCGGGCCGCCGAGCAGGCCGCCGCCGAGGAGGCCACCGCCGCGGCCGAGCAGACGGCCAGGAACCTGGAGGAGCTGCGGGCCAAGGCCGCCCTGGCCAGGGCCGGGGCCGAGGGGCACCGGGCCGAGGCCGAACGGCACGAGGCCCGGGCGGCCGAGGCCGACCGGCTCGGGCCCGAGATCGAGGCCGCCGGCGCCCGGGTGGCCGAGCTGGCCACCGCGGCCGCGCCCCTGGAGGCGCTGGAGGAGGCCCGCGAGCAGGCCGCCGCCCGGGCCAGCCTGGCCACCGCCCTGGAGGAGGCCGAGGGCCGCCAACGGACCAGCGAGCGGGCCCTGGGCAAGGCCGAGGAGGATGCCGCCGGGGCCGCCGGGCTGGTCGCGGCCCGGGTCGAGGCCGAGCAGGCCCTGACCGGCCTGGACGAGCAGTTGACGGCGGCCCGGGAACGGCACGCCGAGCTGAGCGAGGCCGCCGGGGCG
>DASUPQ010000219.1 GCA_036280995.1 Actinomycetota bacterium
GCCGTGCTCGCCACCGTGGCTGGCGGGGCGGTCGAGGTCGAACCGCGGCCCGGATGGCGCGAACCGCTGTGCCTGTTCCTGGCCGTGGGCATGGACGCCGGCGCCCGCAAGAGCGGCGTGTTCACCGCCCTCACTTGCCCAGTCGCCGACTTCGAACGCCAGCAAGCCACCGCCGCCCTTCCATCAATCACCGAGACCATCACCCTGCGGCGCATCGCCGACCAGGCCGCCGCCCACGCCGAGGCCGCGGCAAGCAAAGCCCCCGCCGACCAGCAGGAAGAACGCCAAGCCGAGGCCATCGCCCGCGCCGCCGAAGCCGCCAACCTGGCCGTGCCGCCGGTGCCGCGGCGGCTGGTCGATGACGCCACCCCCGAAGCCCTGGCCAGCCTGCTGGCCACCCACGGCCGCATCGCCCTGCTGTCACCCGAAGGGGATGTGTTCGATCAGATGGCCGGCCGCTACAACCAGAACGCCGGCCCCAACCTGGGCGTCTACCTCAAAGGCCATGCCGGCGACCTGCTCAAGGTTGACCGCCGCGGCCGCCCGCCCGAGTACGTGCAACGGCCGTGTCTGACCATCGGCCTCACTGTCCAGCCTGAAGTCCTGCAAGGCCTGGCCGGCCGACCCGGGTTCCGGGGCCGGGGGCTGCTGGCCCGGTTCCTCTACAGCCTCCCGGCCAGCCTGGTCGGCCGCCGCCAGCCCGGCGCCCCACCCGTCCCATCGGCGGTGGCCGACCGCTACGCCCTCGAGCTCCAAGCCCTGGCCGCCAGCCTGACCATCCCAGCCAGTGACGACCCCACAGTCCTGACCCTCGACCCATCGGCGGGGGAGCTGCTGCTCGGCTACGAGCGCGCCCTGGAGCCGCGGCTGGCCGCTGGCAGCGGCGACCTGGCCCACTTGGCCGGCTGGGCAGCCAAGCTTGCTGGCGCAACCTGCCGCCTCGCCGCCCTCCTCCACCTAGCCAGCCACCTGCGCGACGGCTGGGCCCAGCCGATCGGGGTCGAGACCTTCGCCGGCGCCGTCCGGCTGGCTGACTACCTCATCGCGCACGCCCGGGCCGTGTTCGACCTGATGGGGGCCGACCCTCGAGTCGACGACGCCTGCTGGCTCCTGAACTGGGTCAGCCGCACCAGCCGGACCCAGTTCAGCCGCCGCGACGCCCACCGGGCCGCCCCCCGCGGCCGCTTCGCCACGGCCACCGACCTCGAGCCAGCCCTCCGGCTGCTCGAGGAGCACGGCTACCTCCGCCGCGTCGACCCTGAGCCCTCCCAGGACCCACGCGGCCGCGGCCGACCCGCTTCGCCTCGGTTCCTCGTCAACCCGCTGCCGCGCACCGCAGAAATGACAGAAACACCAAAAACAACCGCCGGAGCTGTTTCTGTCGATTCTGGCGTTTCTGCGGCGCGCGGCGATACCTCGGGCGGCCACCGATGAGGGTGAACTCGTCTGTCACGTTATCCAACGAGAACGGCCTCAGCCGCTCCCGGCCATGTCAGCGGTCGTGTCTAGCGGCCAGCGCCCGCGAGCGACCTGCCTGTGCGCCTGGACGGGCACTCTTGTCGCCCACCGGTCCCTGGTTACTCACGCTCGGGAAGCGGAGGCCCGGATGGGGTCGATGACCTGGCGCAAGCGCGGCCACCGCTATCAGGTGTCCTGGCGGCTGGACGACGGCTCCCAAGGCGCCAAGACCGTGGACTCCGCCGACGAGGCCCGCGACCTGGCCGCCGAGAAACGCCTCGAGCTGCGCCGCGGCACCTGGCAGGGCCGACGCCGGGGTCGGTTGCCGTTCAGCCGGTGGGCCGATGAGTGGTGGGAGCTGTACTCCACCGACCCCGACCGCAGCCCCAACACCCTGGCCATCACCGAAAGCCGACTCCGGCTGCACGTGCGGCCCTGGTTCGCTGACCACCCGATCGAGCGCATCGGCCCCGCCGACGTACGCCGCTGGCAACGCGACCTGGCCACCAAGGTCGGCCCGGCCACCCTTGGCCAGTGCCGCTCCTTGGCCTTGCGGATCTTCCAGTTCGCCCTCGATGAAGGCGCCATCGACACCAACCCAGTCCGCAAAGTCCCGGCCCCCAAGCGCCGCGCCGACCCCGACGTGCTTCTACGACCCGGCAAACGCCGCGCCCTCACCCCGAGGAAGCCGGCCAGCTGCTGGCCTGTTTCCCGCTGTTCTGGTGGGATCACGTCATCACCCTGCTCGGGACTGGCCTGCGTATCGGCGAACTTGCCGGCCTGCACCGCCGCCGTGTCCACCTCACCCAGCCCATCCCGACCCTGCAGGTCGTCGACGTGCGCTATCAGGCCGGCCGCCAGTTCGGCAGCGGCTTCAAGCCCCGCCCCAAGAGCGACGCCAGCATCCGCGAGATCCCCCTCGCCCCCCAGGTGGTCGAGGCGATCCGCCGCCGGCTCCCACCCGGCAACGATCCCGCCGCCCTGTTGTTCACCGGCCCCGGCGGCGGCCCTGGGCAGCGCGGTGGCCCTGGGGTGAGGAAGGGCACCCGCACAGTGGTGTCGCGGCACAACTTCCGCCGCACCTACCACGGCGCCCTGGCCAAGCTGACCAATCCGGCCACCGCCGGGCTGCGGCCGACCGCCGCCCGCGTCCTGAGGGCGCTGTGGGACCACGGACCTCTCACCGCCGAGCAGCTCGCGGCCCAGCTGAGCACCCAGGGCCGCACCGCCAGGGTGGCCACCATCGACCAGGCTCTGGCCGAGCTCGCCGCCGCCGGCGCCGCCACCGCCGACCCCCAGACGCAGCGATGGACGCTGCTGCCCGGCGCCCAGCATCCTCTGCTGGATGCGGTCGACCTGCACGGCGCCCACGACTTCCGCCACACCTTCTCCACCTGGCTGGAAGACGCCGGCGTCCCGGCCCGGGTCATCGACGAGCTGATGGGCCACCAGGCCAGCGGACGGTCCGGCCGGCATCAGGCCAGCGCCATCGGCGCCCACTACCGGCACACCACCCCGGAGATGGCGGCCCGCGTGGTGGCTGCGGTGGAGCAACGCCTGGTCATCGTCTTGGCCACGGCGGAGGCCGCCCTGGACCAGCAGCCCTGGTGACGCTCCGCGTTGGATAGTCACCCTGCGTCATTTGCTGGCAGATTGCTGGCAGACGACGCTGCGAGGGTGAGCGGGAGATGCGTTGTGCCTGGTGGAGCGGAGGGGATTTGAACCCCTGACCCCTTGCATGCCATGCAAGTGCTCTGCCAGCTGAGCTACAGCCCCGGAAGGGGTGACTATAGCGACCGACCCTGGTCGGT
>DASUPQ010000220.1 GCA_036280995.1 Actinomycetota bacterium
GGCGCCGGCGACCACGACAGCGGTGGTGTTCCTGGTCGACGGCGAGCGGCTGGCCCCGGTCCGGCGCCAGGTCCCGGCGCCGGCGACGCCCACCGCCGTGGTGGCCGCCCTGGCCGCCGGTCCGACCCCGGCGGAGGCGGCCGCCGGGCTGCGCAGCGCCCCGGTCACGGGGGCCGCCTTGGCGCAGGTGGCCGCCGGGACGGTCACGGTCCCCCTGGACCGGGACTTCGCCGCCGTCGGCCTCCACGAGCAGGTCCTGGCCCTGGCCCAGCTGGTCTACACCATCACCGAGCTGCCGGGGATCGGCGGCGTCCAGTTCAGCGTCGACGGCCAGCCGGCGGAGATCCCGACCGCCGACGGTCCCACCAAGACCGGCGCCGCCACCCGGGCCGACTTCGCCGCCGTCGGTCCGGCCGGCTAGCGTCCCGGGTCGGCTGTTGCGACCCGGTTGCGATTGGCGGGCGAGGACGTGAACGACCCGCCCTCGCCGTCCCGATCCGGCAACCATCATCCCACCTGGACTGGTTGCCGGAGCGTGCACACGTGGAAGTCGAGGATTGGATGCGCAGCTGGGACGAGCGGCGGGTCGGCTGGCGGGTCGTCGGGTCCTACTCGTCCTACCAGCAGGCCCAGCAGGCCGTCGACCAGCTGGCCGGCGCCCGGTTTCCGGTCCGCCGGCTCACGGTGGTGGCCCGCGGGCTGCGCCTGCTCGAGCCGCGCGGGGACCGGGCCGGCTACGGCTGGGCCGCCCTGCACGGGCTGCTGCTGGGGGCGCCGACCGCGGCCGTCCTCGGCGTCCTGGCCGCCGTGACCTTGCTCGACGAGCCTTTGGCCGCCGCGCTCACCTTCGCCGCCTGGGCCGCCTTGGCGGGTGCGCTGGCCGGCATGGCCATTGGCGCCGGGGTGGAGGCGCTGCGCGTCCCCAGACGGACCGGCCGCCACAGCGTGCTCCAGGCCGACCGCTACGACCTGGTGGCCGACGGCGAGGTGGCCGACCAGGCCTGCCGGCTGCTGGAGCGCCTGGGCCACGACGGCCAGGGCTCAGGCTGACGCCCGATCAGGGCGGCCCGGGCCGCTCAGCCGGCCCTGGAGTCGGAGGCGGCGCCTGCAGCTCGCCGCGCAGGCGCTGCACGGCCCGCCGCAGCAGGCGCGACACCGACATCTGGCAGCGACCGGTGACCTCGCCGATCTCCCGCTGGGTGCGCTCCTCGAAGTAGTAGAGCCAGACCACGGTCCGCTCGGGCTCGGGCAGTGCAGCCACCAGCTGGGGCAGCAGGATGAGGTCCTCGCGGTCGACCAGGGCGTCGTCGGCGAGCACGTCGGCCAGGGCCAGGTCGGGGCGGTGCTCCAGGGGCTCGTCGAGCGAGGTCTGGAGCCGGCTCCTGGCCGCCCCCATGGCCTCCAGGACCGCCTCCTCGTCCAAGTCGAGCGCCTCGGCCACGTCGGCCGCGGCGGGCGAGCGTCCCAGCTCGCCGGCGAGCTCGTCGGCCGCCCGGCAGACCCGCAGGGCCAGCTCCTTGGTCTGACGGGGCACCGCCACCCGCCAGGTGGTGTCGCGCAGGTGGCGCTTCAGCTCACCGACGACACAGGCCACGGCGTAGGGGACGAACCCGTCGGCGCGGTCCGGGTCGTAGCGGTCGATGGCGGTGAGCAGCCCGAGGCGGGCCGCCTGCCGCAGGTCCTCGCGGCTGGTGTTGCGGCTGCGCCGGAACCGCTCGGCCAGCCGGTCGGCCATGCCCAGATACGCCCGGAGGATCCGGTCGCGCACCTCCGGATCGCGGCCGGCGGCGTAGGCCCGCAGCCACTGCTCGACCAGCTGGCGGCCGGCGTGGTCGTCCGGCTTCAGGTCGGTGGGCTCGGGCCTGGCGAGGGAGAGCGTCATGGGGAGGCGGTCACGTCCTTTTGTCGGTCTCGGCGGGGGTTCGGCCCGACCGGCCGGTCGCGAAGGCGTGGACCGCGGTGGCGGCCAGCACGACCGCGGCGGCGAAGGCCCCGTTCCAGGTCGCCTGGCCGGGCTCGGAGTCGCGCACCAGCCAGCTGCCGTACCCCAGCAGCACCGGCGCCACCAGCAGCCAGATGCCGATGCCGGCCAGGACCGCGCCGGTCAGGGGCCGGCGGGCCGGGCGGGCGTGCTGCAGGACGGCCAGCACGATCACGGCCAGGCCGGCCAGGGCGTTGTGCCAGCTGGCCACCTGGAGCCGCGTGTAGCCGGCGAGAAACGGCGACGCGGCCAGCCAGGCGCCGGCGAGCAGCAACGCCCCGGTGGCGGTGAGCTCCAGCTTGGCGAGTGGGCGCTTCATGCCGGCGTCAGGGACTGGTGGCTTCGGTCTGGCAGGCGGTGGCCGCCCGCTGCAGGTCGGGCTGGACGTTCTGGAGCCGATCGATGGTCTGCTGCAGGCCGGTGGTGTCGAGCCGGCCGAGCTGCCGGAGGCCGGCGGTGACGGCGTCCAGCTGCTGCTGGGCCAGCCGGGCGGTCTCGGCGCAGGGGGCGGCCGCGGCACCGGCGGGCTCGCCGGCGGGGTCGGCGTCGGGCGCCGGCACGGTCACGGTCCGGGTGACGACCTGTGGGTCGTCGTTCAGGGAGTAGACGACGGCGCCGGTGATCAGCCCGCTCGCCAGCGCCCCGAGGAGGAACGCCACGATCAGGCCGGCCCAGGACCGGGGGATCATGGGCCCTCGTGGTTTCTGGTTACTTGGCTGTGCCGGCAGCCGCGGCTGGTCGGCGGCGTCCGGCGCCCGGGTCGGGTCGATTCTGGCCATGACTGGTCCTCCTTGTGGTACAGCGCTTCCCGTTTGTCTCAGACAGGGTGTTCCCGCCGTGACCAGGGCCAGCCGCGCCGTCACGGCCGTGGCAACCAACCGCAACACATCCGCAGCCTGCCGGGACGATTGACCGCGGCATCATGCGGTCAGCCTGAAGGCGTTGGTGTCACGCGCGGAGGTGGCCATGCGGTTGGAAGCCAGTCTGCTTCCCAAGCGGAGGACGACCCGTGTCCTGGACGTGCTGTTGACCTTGTGGGTGGCGTTGTGGATCGCGATCGGTGTGCTCGCCGGCGACGAGCTGCGCGAGCTGCGCAGCCTGAGCGAGACGGTGGTCGGCGCCGGGACCGCCCTCGACCAGACAGGGCGGGCGCTGGAGACCATCGGCGAGGTCCCGCTGGTCGGCGAGGGACCCGGCGAGCTGGGCCGGCGGGTCCGCGAGTCCGCCGCCGAGGTGCAGGCGGCCGGCCGCTCCAGCAGTGAGAGCATCCGCAGCCTGGGCCTGCTGCTCGGCCTAGCCATCGCCGTGATCCCGGCCACCCCGGTGCTCGGCTTCTACCTGCCGCTACGGCTGCGCCGGGCCCGGGAGGCGGGGGCGCTGGCCGAGCGCCTGGCCGCCGGTGGCCTCGACCCCGGCCTGGAGGAGCTGCTGGCCCGCCGGGCCATCCACACCCTCCCCTACCATGTGCTCCAGGCGGTCAGCGCCGACCCGGTGGCGGACCTGGAGGCCGGTCGGTTTGACCGGCTCGCCCGGGCGGAGCTGGGCCGGCTCGGTCTGGACGCACCGGCCGGCCGCAGCCGTCCCCGCGTCAACGCCTGAACCCATGGAGGGCGCATGAGCAGCCCCCATGCGCCCTCGGGACGCTGGGCCCGCCTGGCCAGGGTCCTGGTCCGGCTCCGCTATGTGATGGTGGCCGCCTGGATCGCGCTGGCGGTGTGGGCCACGGTGGCCCTGCCCAGTATCCAGCAGGCCGGCGGGGGCAGCTTCGGCGGCCTGGTCCCCGAGGACAACCCGGCCATCCAGGCCGAGATCGACTCGGTGCTGAAGTTCGGCTTCCCCATCCTGAGCCGGGTGGCGGTGGTCCAGCGCGACCCCGACGGCTTCTCCGCCCTCAAGCAGGCCGAGATCGTGAACCGTGCCGCCCGGCTGACCCAGCACGGCTACCCGGGGCTGGAGCGCATCGGCGGCGCCCTGCCGCTGATCAACACCGCCGGGGTCGTGCCGGGCTCGCGGGAGGCCAACACCACCGCCATCACCTTCTTGTTCTTCGACCCCCGGATGGGCTTCGCCGAGCAGACCGAGCTGGCCCGCCGGTTCGCCCGCACCCAAGTCAACGAGCCCGACGACCACCTGGTCGGGGTGACCGGGGCCATCCCCGGGCGGCTCGCCCAGGCCCGCACCATCGAGCGCAGCCTGCCCCTGATCGAGGCGGCCACCCTGGCCGTCATCGTGCTGATCGTCGGGCTCAACTACCGGGCCGTGGGCGCCCCGCTGGTCTGCCTGGTCGCGGCCGGGGTGGCCTACCTGGTGTCGGTGCGGGCGGTGGCCTGGCTGGGCGGGCTGATCGGGGTGGCCGTGCCCAGCGAGCTGGAGCCGCTGATGGTGGCGCTGCTGCTCGGCATCGTCACCGACTACGCCATCTTCTACCTGTCGGCCATGCAACACCGGCTGCGCGACGGCGACCGCCCCCTGGAGGCCGCGGCCCGGGCCACCGGCGAGGTCGGGCCGATCGTGGTCGCGGCCGGGCTGACCGTGGCCGCCGGCACCGCCGCCTTGCTCGCCGCCGAGCTGGAGCTGTTCCAGGCCTTCGGCCCCGGGATGGCCCTGACCATCCTGGTCGGCCTGGTCGTGGCCGTCACCCTGATCCCGGCCCTGCTGGCCATCGCCGGGGCGGCCGTGTTCTGGCCGAGCCGGCCCGGCCGGCCGGGCGACGACGGCCAGCCGGCCCGCCAGGCGGCCGCGGCCCGCCGGACCGGCCTCCAGGAGCGGGCGGTCCGCCGGATGCTCACCCCCAAGGTCGCCGTGCTGGTGGTCGCCGGCACCGTCGCCGTACTGGCGGTGGCGTCGCTGCCGCTGCGCGGCACCGACCTGGCCCTGACCATCGTCCGCTCGCTGCCCCAGGATTCCGAGGAGCAGCGGGCGGCCGCGGCCGCCGCCACAGGGTTCTCCCCCGGCATCCTCTCCCCCACCGTGGTGGTGGTCTCCCAGCCGGGCATCACCCGCCAGCGGGGCGACCTGGCTCGGTTCCAGGACCTGCTGGAGCGCCAGCCGGGCGTGGCCGCCGTGGTCGGCCCCCGCGAGCAGCTGACCCCGCTGGTGCTAGGGGCCGTGCTCTCCCGGGACGGCGACGCCGCCCGATACGTGCTCGTGCTGGACCAGGACCCGCTCGGCTCGACCGCCATCGACCAGGTCGGCGCCCTGCGCGAACAGGCCCCGGAGCTCCTGGACCAGGCCGGGCTGGAGGGCGCCACGGCCAGCTTCGCCGGCGACACCGCCCTGGCCGAGGCGATCGTCCGCCAGACCCGCAGCGACCTGGGCCGCATCGCCCTGGCGGCCGTGCTGGTCGACCTGCTGCTGCTGGTCATCTACCTGCGGGCCCTGGTCGCCCCCGTGTACCTGCTGGCCACCAGCGTGCTCGCCCTGGGCGCCTCCCTGGGGCTGACCATCCTGGTGTTCGAGGGCCTCCTCGGCCACGACGGGGTCACCTTCTACGTGCCCTTCGCGGCCGCGGTGCTGCTGGTCGCCCTCGGCTCCGACTACAACATCTTCGGGGTCGGGGCAATCTGGGAGG
>DASUPQ010000221.1 GCA_036280995.1 Actinomycetota bacterium
CATCTGCTAACCAAGCGGCGCCAGGACCTGGTGGCCGCCCGCACCCAGACCATCAACCGGCTCCACCGGCTGCTGATGAACCTGGTCCCTGGTGGCGCTCGACGCAACCCCACCGCCAACCGCGCCGTGACGCTGCTGGCCGCGGTCACGCCCGCCGGTGCGCCGGCGGTCACCCGCCGGCAGCTGGCCGATGACCTCATTGCCGACGTCCGCCAGCTGGATCAGCGGATCGCCGCCGTGGAGGCGCGGATCAAGACCGCGATCGCCCAGACCAACACCAGCCTGCTGGAGCTGTTCGGGTCGGGCCGGTGCTGGCGGCCACGTTCCTCGGCGCGGTTGGCGACATCGGTCGGTTCCCGACCAAGCACCACTTCGCCGCTCACACCGGCACCGCCCCACTGGAGGCCTCCAGCGGCCAGGTGATCCGCCACCGGCTGTCCCGGGCCGGCGATCGTAGGCTGAATCATGCCCTGTACATGATGGCGATGGTGCAGGCCCGCCGGCCCAGCGCCGGGCAGGCCTACTACCGGCGCAAGCTGGCCGAGGGCAAGTCGCTCAAGGAGGCGCTGAGGTGCCTGAAGCGGCGGCTGTCGGATGCTGTCTACCGGTGCCTGCTGGTGGATCAGCAGTATCTGTCGAGCTCGACCAGAGCCGCCTCGTAGCCGACGAGGAAGGTCACCTTGGGCAAATGCAAAGCCATGATCTCCTGGCGGAGTCCCGACGGCTCTACCACGCCGGCGAAGTCATCGGCGAGGTTCGCTTGTTAGCAGGCTGTCGGGTCAGCGGATCCGAGCCGGAGTCCGTCCCGCCGGTGGCGGGATCAGGGTCGGAGTCCTGCCTGGCGGGCGGTGCTGATGGCCTCGGCGCGGCTGGCCACCTGCAGCTTGCTGAAGATGTTGGAGACGTGGTTGCGGATGGTCTTGGTGGTCAGACCGAGTCGGTCGGCGATCTCGGGGTTGGTCAGGTGCTCGGTGAGGAGCCGGAGGATCTCCACCTCGCGGCTGGTCAGCTGCGGGAATGGGGTCGCCGCTGGTGGCGGGGTGGCGAAGTAGTTGATCAGTCGGCTGGCGATGGCTGCGTCGAAGATGGCCTCGCCGCTGGCCACCGCCCGCACCGCGCGCAGGATCTCGGCCTTCCTGGCGCCCTTGAGCAGGTAGCCGCGCGCACCCGCCTGCAGCGCCGCGAACACCGAGTCGTCGTCGGAGACCATGCTCAGAACCAGGACTCTGATGTGTGGGGAGGCAGCGAGCAGCTGGCGGGTGGCCTCGATCCCACCTATCCCGGGCATGGTGAGGTCCATCAGGACCACGTCGGGTTGCAGCGCCAGCGAGGCGTCCACCGCCGTCGCCCCGTCGGGGGCCTCGCCGACCACCTCGACCTCAGTGCTGGTCTCAAGCAGCGCCCGCAGGCCGTCCCGGAAGTGGGCGTGGTCGTCACAGATCAGGATGCTGATCGGCTCCACGGGTCACACTCCTTCCGCGCCCGGACAGCGGGAGAACGGCCTCGACCATTGTCCCTCCGCCGTCGGCTGGTCTGACCATGCAGCTGCCGCCAAGCTCGACGGCCCGCTCCCGCATCGACTGCAGGCCCACCCCGACCGGTGCATCTGTCGGCATGCCCCGGCCGTCATCGATCACCTGCACACGCAGCGCTTCGGGATCGCGCTCGGCCTGGAGCATCACGCGGCAGGAACTGGCCTCCGCGTGACTGATCACGTTGTGCAGGGCCTCCAGGACGATGCGGTAGGCGGCGATCTCCACCGCCGCCGGCAGCGGGGGGAGTGGCTGTGGCGCGTCCACGGTGATCTGGACCCGCTGGTGGCTAGCGGCGTGGCTGCGCAGCGCGCCCACCAGCCCCAGCGCGTCCAGGGCCGGTGGGCGGAGCTGGTGGGCGATGCGTCGCACGTCCTCGACGGCCAGCTCCGCCCGGCCCTGCAGCTCGGCCAGTAGCTTCTCGGCGCGGCCGGGCTCGGCCCGGACGAGGTCGCGGGCCGCCTCTAGGGTCATGGTCAGCCCGGCCAGTTGTGGGCCGAGCCCATCGTGCAGGTCACGGCCGATCCTGCGCCGCTCCTCCTCGCGAGCCAGCACCAGCCGTTCCCGGGATCGTTGCAGGTCGACCGAGAGCCGGGCGGCCTCCTCCCCGGCCTGGACCGAGTGCACCGCCACGCCGACCTGGCCGGCCAGGTCGCCCAGCAACCGCCGGTCGGCCGGGGCGAGCTCCACGCGCCGACCCGGCCCGGCCAGCACCAGCCGGCCGACGGGTTCGCTGCCGTAGCTCAAGGGGAGATGCAGCGGCGTCGACTCGGTGCCGGGGGGCTGCCCGTGCTCGGCCTGGGTGCGGTACCCGCCGTGGTCCAGGACCTCGACAGCCACGTAGGGAATCCGGAAGGCCTCGGCCACCGTGGCGGCCACTGCCGGCAGCACCATCCCAAGCTGCAATGTGGTCTCCAGCCGGCGGCCGAGCAGGGCCAGGGTGCGGTAGGGGTCGGCCCGCTGGCCATACAGCAGCCGGTCAACCAGCCGCTGCAGCCGCGACCGCAGCGGCCCGAAGGCGACGGCCACCAGCCCGGTCGCCAGCAGCGAGACACCGATGCCGCGCTGGGGGGCGCCGACCAGGGCGCTCAGGCCTGCCACCACCGTCACGTAGATCCCGACGACACAGGCGGTCAGCAGGCCGTACAGCAGGGTCCGGTTGACCAGCCGGTCGATGTCGAACAGCCGGTGGCGCAGGATCGCGATGGCGGCGGCGACCACGACCAGCATCGGCACCAGCTGCACGAACTTGAAGACGGCCGAGTAGCTGGCCGGCGCGGCCAGCGCGACGGCGGCGTCGACGACAAAGGCGATGGCGGTCAGCGCCACCGCGTACGCGAGCCACTTGATCTGCTGCCGCACGGTCTGGTTGGCCCGCC
>DASUPQ010000222.1 GCA_036280995.1 Actinomycetota bacterium
GGGCGCGTCGGCCCCGGTCACGGCGTCGTTGTCGGGCACGGTGGCCTCCTGTCGGCCTGGCTGTTCCCCCGATTGTAGGCGCCGCTAGTCCGGGCGGCGGCCGACGGCGGTGAAGAAGGGGGCGAAGAAGGTGGGGCGGACGGGCGCCGACTCCAGCTCCTGGAACGCCCGCTCCCAGCGCCGCACGTCGTCCTCGGTGGCCACGCCGGCGGTGACCATCGCCTCCCTGGCCGCCCACCCTGGCGGGCGCACGCCGGCGGGCGGTTCCCCGATGACGTAGCGGCCGCGGAACTCGACCACCTCGAGGCCGGCCCGGACGAGGCGGTCGGCCAGCCGCAGGCCGGCCCGGTTGTCGTCCCCCCTGGCGGCCCGGAAGGCGGCGTAGCGTTCGGCCAGGTCGGCCAGGTCGGCCTGCTCGGGCAGGACCCGCATGGCCGTGCCGTCGGCGTCGACCAGGTACACGCAGCCGCCCGGGCGGACCAGCGTGGCCAGGTGGCCGACGATGGCGTCCTCGGCGCCGCCGTTGTGGGCGAGCACGTGGCGCAGCATCACCGCGTCGAGCGACCCCGGCTCCAGGCCGGTGTGGTCGGCCCGGGCCTCGGCGACCGAGACGTTGGCCAGGCCGGCCGCGGCGGCCAGGGCGCGGGCCGCGGCCACGGCCGCCGGGTCGGCGTCGACGGCCTGGACCCGGCCGCCGGGGCCGACCGCGGCCGACAGCGCCGGCAGCATCGCCCCCGGGCCGCAGCCCACGTCGGCGACCCTGGCCCCGGGCCCGATCCCGGCCAGCTCCCACAGGTCGGCCTCGTCGGCCCGGGCCCGCTCGGCCATCATCCGGTAGCGCTCGACCTCGCCCTCGGACAGCTCCAGCGCGTAGCGCCGCTCCCCTGGTCCGGTCATGACGTCGTCACCGTGACCCGCAGCCGGAGGTGGGCGACGATCCCGCTGGCGGGGACGTCGCGGTTCAGGGTCCGCTGGCCGGCCTGCGGGAACGGGATGGCCAGGTTGGCCACCCGGGTCCGCGGCGGGTTGGGCTGGACCTCGTGGAAGAACCGGAGGGCCAGCGGGCTGGCGCGCTCCCCGGCCGCGAGCACGGTCGAGGGGAACGCGTACGGCTGCGAGGAGGCCGTCGGCCCGCGCAGGCCGGGCCCGAGCGGGGTGAAGGTGCTGCCGCGGAAGCCGGTGGCGATCCCGCCGGTGCCGTCGGGGATGTCGAGGGTGAGGGCCACGACCTCCAGCACGACCCGCCGGACCACCCGGCGGGCGGTCAGGGTGCCGCTGGCGCCGGTCCGCCCGTCGGCCGTCTGGCCGGTGACCCGCATCGAGACGGCCCGTGGCGTCCTGGCCAGGACGAGCTTGACGGTGCTCTGGGCGGCCGGGCCGGGGAACTGGAGCTGGTGCCCGCTCGGTCCCCCGAATCCCCAGTTGAGCACGGCCGAGACCGCCTCGGAGGCCTCGTAGCGGACGACCACGCCGTCCTCCAGGCGCTGGACCACCCGGGCCTGGACGCTCACGCCGCTGGTGGTGCTGGTCGTCGACGACGACGAGCTCGACGACGAGGTCGACGAGGCGGGCTCCGAGGTGACGGGGGCGGTGGTCTCCGGGATCGTGGTGGGCCCGGCCACCGCCGGCTCCTCGCCGGGGTCGCGGGCCAGCAGCAGCCCGCCGGCCAGCCCACCGGTGGTGGCCAGCACGCCGAGGACGACGAGGACGACCAGGAGGCGTCTGCTCACTGCGGTCTCCGCGGTCGGGGCGCTGGGGGGCGCCGGAAGGGCTGCCGGCGTAGCCTATCGCGACCATGGACGCCCGAGGCCTGCCCGCGGCGGTGCGGGCCGCCGCCGCCGACCGCCGGGGCGGGGCCATGGAGGTCGCCGCCACCGCCCTCGACGGGCTGCTCGAGGTGGCCGCCGACCCGCCCCTGCTGGCGGAGGCGGTGGCCGTCCTGCTGGCCGGCCAGCCGGCCATGGCCCCGATCTGGCACCTGGCCCAGGCCGCCCGCGGCCCCGACCCGGCCGCCGCCCTGGCCGGCCTGGGCCGCCGCCTCGGCGCCGACGCCGACGCCGCCGTGACCGCCGCCACCGCCTGGCTGCGCGGCCGCCTGGCCGGCACTCCGGGGGGCGTGGCCACCGTCTCCCACAGCTCCCTGGTCGACCGGGTCCTGGCCCGGCTGGACCCGGTCTCGGCCCGGTCGGACCCGGTGGTCGGTGTGGTGGGGGCGGATGCGATCGGGCCGGAGGCGCTGCTCAACGCCGTCGGGACCGCGGAGCTGGCGGGCCGGGTGCCGACGCTGGTGGTGGCGACGGCGATCAAGCTGGTGCCGGCGAAGGTGTTCGAGCGGCTGGGGGGGCCGGGGTTCGAGGTCGTTCCCCTCGAGGCGGTGGCGGCGGTGGTCGTCGGGGCCGAGGCCCTGTCCCCCGCCGAGGCCGGCCGGCGGGCACAGACCGTCAGTCAGGACCCTCCTCGGCGTGGCCGTTGACGGAGGCGGTGGGCACCGCCCGGGCGCTGAGGTCCCACCTGGCCAGGATCCTGGCGTAGGTTCCGTCGTCGATGACGGCCTGCAGGGCCGACTGCAGCGCGTCCCTGAGCTGGCCGTCCGCCTTTCGGACGACGATCCCGTACGGGCCTGCGTCGACGTCCAGCGCGATGGCCTCCAGGTGCCGGCCGATGCCCGAGGTCCCCAGGGCGTGCTCGGCCAGTGGCAGGTCGAGCATGGCGATGTCGGCGCGGCGGCCTCTGACCACCTCCAGCACCCGCCGCAGTGGCTGCTCGGCGGCGGTGGTCACGACGGTGACCTCCTCCCTGCCCGCGGCGAGGCACCGTCGGCTCTGGCGTAGCAGGGCCTCCTCGGGGGTGACCAGCGAGCGGGCCACGATGCGGCCACACAGGTCGGCGCGCGAACGGATGCGCGACGGGTTCCCCCTGGGCACGACGAACGTCGTACTCGGGTCGAGGTAGTGGACGTAGTCCAGGTCGGGGGCCCGGTTGATGTCCCTGAACACCGACATGGCGATGTCGGAGCGGCCCGCGCGCATGTCCCGGAACGAGTGGGTGAACGGGACGTTGCGGAACTCGAAGCGGACTCGCAACCGCCGGCCCATCGCCTCGGCGAGGTCCACGTTCAGGCCCCTGAACCGCCGGCTGCCGGGCTCCATGAAGCCCATCGGGGCCAGGGAGCCCTGGGAGCTGACCCGGATCGCGCCCGAGGCCTGGAACCGGCTGGGCAGCGGCTTGACCGCCGGCCCGCTGGCCGGCGGCCCGGCCCCGGCCCGAACCGGCGACCCGGCGGTCCCGCCGTCGGGGGTGCCGCCGACGAGCTGCCCGGCCAGGACCACCAGGACGGCCAGGACCGCGGCCGCCCCGATCCATCCCGCCAACCGCCGCCGCGACCGCGGTACCGGCGGACCCGCCGTCGCGGGCTCCCCCGTGGCCCCGGCGGCGGCCGGATCGCCGCCGGCGGCCGGGCCGCCGCGGGCGGCGGCGACCAGCTCCTCCCGCGCCCGCCCGGTGAGCTGGAGGGCATCGGCGAGCTGGCGGACCGAAGCGCTCCGGGGGCGGCGGATGTCGCCCCGTTCCAGGCCGCGTATGGTGCGCACGCTCAGTCCTGAACGCTCGGCCAGCTCCTCCTGGGTCAGCAGCGCCCGTTCCCGCAGGCCGCGCAGCAGCCCGGCCAGGGTCTCGCCGCTGGCCGGGCGCTCGTCGCCGCCGGACACCATCGCATGGATCTT
>DASUPQ010000223.1 GCA_036280995.1 Actinomycetota bacterium
CCGAGGTTGCGGGCGTAGGTCACGTCCAGGGCGTGCTCGGCGTCGACGAAGGCGGCGATGCCGCCAGCCTTCTGGGCCTCGGCGATGATGTGCAGGGCCAGGGTCGTCTTGCCCGAGGCCTCGGGACCGTAGATCTCGACCACGCGGCCGCGCGGCACCCCGCCGATGCCGAGGGCCAGGTCGAGGGCGAGACTGCCGGTCGAGATGGCCTGGACCGGGTCGGCCGGGCCGTCCACGCCCATGCGCATGACCGAGCCCTTGCCGAACTGCTTCTCGATCTGGAGCAAGGCGACTTCAAGTGCCTTCTCGCGTTCCACGGTCCCTCCCCGCATGCCGTCGTTGCGGGCAGTATAGGTCGCGGCCATCACAGTCCCTTCCGAAGTCGGCGGCCCTGGTCGTTCGGAGTCGGCGAGCACCGTACTACGAACACCTGTTCGGTACAACGATCATATCCGGAACTGGGGACAACTCTTCCCGCGAACCGCGTTCGTCCTGGTCGTTGCGATCTACCCGGTGAGCGGGAACTCGCGGACGACCCGGTAGCGGGCGCCCCGGGGGCCGCCGAGGGTGCTGCGGTAGCAGGCCAGCTCGCGCGCCTCCCAGGGCGGGCTGGCGGCGGCCGCGCCGGCGACGAGGTCGAGGGCCTCCTGGGCGACGGGGACCGGGGTGGAGAAGCGGGCCAGGGTCAGGTGGGGCATCAGCGGCCGGTCCTCGGAGCGCAGGCCGGCGGCCTTGCAGGCCTCGGAGAGGGCGGCGGCCAGGCGGACCAGGACCTCGGCGTCGCCCCCGATGCCGGCCCACAGCACCCTGGCCCGGCGCCCCTCGGGGAACGTGCCGGCGCCCTCCAGCCGCAGCCGGGCGGTCGGGACGCCGGCGACGGCGGCCTCGCCGACCCGGACGACCTCGTCGGCCAGCTCCGGCCGCACCTGGCCGAGGAACGCCAGGGTGAGGTGCCAGCCGCCCGGCGGGGCGATCCGGGCGGTGCCGAGCAGCGGCGCCAGCCGGGGCAGGGCGGCCTCCAGCGGCTCCCGGGCCGCCCCCGGCACCGGCACCGCGAAGAACAGCCGCCCGGTGAGCAGGTCCGGGTCGGTGACGGTCGGGTCGCCCGAGCCCCGCCGGGACCGGTCGCCCCGGCTCACGCCAGGCCCTCGAGGCGGCGGCGGGCCAGGTCGAGGGCGACCGAGCAGGTCCAGAGGCGGACCTGGGTGCGGTCGCCGGGGGCGGTGAGGGTCTGGGTGACGGTGCCGGTGGGGTCGGCGACCCCGAGGCAGAGGGTGCCGACCCGGCGGCCGGACTGCTCGGTGGGACCGGCGACGCCGGTGGCGGCGAGGCCCAGGTCGGCGCCGAAGGCCTTGCGGGCACCCTCGGCCATGGCCGCGGCGACCGGCTCGCTGACCGGGCCGTCGGCGTCCAGCAGGTCGCGGTCGACGCCGAGCTGGGACGCCTTGGCGTCGGTGGCGTAGGCGACCACCCCGCCCAGGTAGTAGTCGGACGCGCCGGCGATCCCGGTGATCCGGCCGCCGAGGAGGCCGCCGGTGAGCGACTCGGCGGTGGCCAGGGTGAGGCCGCGCTCGCGGAGCAGGCGGCCGACGGCGGCCTCCAGTGTCTCGTCGTCGACGCCGTAGACGATGTCGCCGAGCTCCTCGCGGATCCTCGTCTCGACCGGGGCGATCTCGCCCAGGGCCTGCTCACGCGTCGGGCCGACGGCGGTGAGCCGGACCCGGACCTCACCGGGGCTGGCCAGATAGGCCATGGTGACCTCGCCGGCCCCGGCCTCCTCCCACAGGGAGGTGAGCCGCTCGGCCAGGCGCGACTCCCCCACCCCGGCGGTGCGCAGCGTCCTGGAGACGATCGCCCGCCCCTCGCCCGCCCTGGCGGCCAGGTCGGGCAGGACCACCCGCTCCAGCATGCCCTCCATCTCCCGGGGGACCCCGGGCACGGCATAGACCGGCTTGCCGCCGACCTCGAGGATCAGCCCCGGGGCCGTTCCCCTCGGGTTGTCGATGGTGCGGGCGCCCTCGGGAACGTCGGCCTGGCGCAGGTTCATCTCGGCCATCCGCTGGACGCCCATGCGGCCGAACCGCTCGCGCAGCCACGTCTCCAGCTCCGGCTGGCGCACCAGCTTCACGCCGGCGACGGCGGCCAGCGCCTCCCGGGTGACGTCGTCCTGGGTCGGGCCCAGCCCGCCGGTCAGGATCACCGCGTCGGCCCGCCCGAGCGCCTCGGTGACCGTCTCGGCGATGCGCCGCTCGTTGTCCCCGACCACCGTGTGGCGCAGGCAGTCCCAGCCGACGTCGGCCAGGCGCTGGCCGATCCAGGCCGCGTTGGTGTTGATGATCTGGCCGAGCAGCAGCTCGGTGCCGACCCCGATGATCTCGCAGCGCACGCTCGCTCCTTGCGATCGACGACCGCGAGGATGCTACCCGGCGGGCCGGGCCAGAAGCTCAGGGCCCTCGGCGGTGGTGACCACGACCGGCAGGTACTCCCCCACCGTGACCTCGGGCGTCCCCTCGATCCGGACCACGCCGTCGCTGTCGGGGGCCTCGCGGAAGCTGCGGCCCTCCCAGGCGCCGCCGTCGCCGGCCCGCTCGACCAGCACCTCGAGCCGCCTGCCGACCCAGGCCTGCTGGGCATCGGCGAGCATGCGGTCCTGCAATTCCTGGACCCGCTCGACCCGGGCCCGGGCGGTGGCGGCGGGGACGCGGCCGTCCAGGTCGAGGGCGGCGGTGCCGTCCTCGGGCGACCAGGCGAAGAACGCCACCCAGTCGAGCCGGGCCGCCTCCAGGAACGCCTCCAGCTCGCGTACGTCGGCCGTGCGTTCGCCCGGGAAGCCGAGGATGAAGTTGGAGCGGAAGGCGGCGTCCGGGTCGAGGGCGCGGATCCGCCCGACCAGGTCGAGAAAGGCCCCGGCCGAGCCGCCGCGGCGCATGCGCCGCAGCACGGGCGCGCTGGCGTGCTGCAGGGACAGGTCGAAGTAGCTGCAGACCACCGGGTTGGCGGCCATCTCCTCGAGCAGCCCGGGCGTGAGCTCGTCCGGCTGCAGGTAGTTGAGCCGGACCCGGCGCAGGCCGTCGATGGCGGCCAGGTCGCGGAGCAGGTGGATCAGGGCCTCACGGCCGCCCAGGTCCTTGCCGTAGCTGGTCGAGTTCTCGGCCACCAGGCAGACCTCGGAGACGCCCTGGCCGGCCAGCCAGGCCACCTCGTCGAGGACCTCGGTGGGCCGCCGGGAGCGGAACGGTCCCCGGAACGACGGGATGGCGCAGAACGAGCAGTCGCGGTCGCAGCCCTCGGCCAGCTTCACCAGCGCCACCGGCCCACGGGCGGGCGCCCGGGCCGGGAACGCCAACCCGGTCGGGGTCGGGAACACCATCGGCAGCGCCCGCCGCCCCGCCGGGACGAGGCCGCCGGGCCCGCCGGGGAGCGGGGGGCGGAGGGTCGTTCCGTTGCCGCCTGGGGCGCCGAGGGGCCTTCCGGGGGCGCCGGACGTGGTTCCGTTGCCGACCGGGACCCCGCCCAGGAGGTCGGGCAGCCGTCCGTAGTCGGCGAACGGCACGATGGCGTCGGCCTCGGGCAGCTCGATCCGGAGCTCCTCGGTGTAGCGCTCGGCCAGGCATCCGGTGACCAGGACCGTCCGGGCCCGGCCCTGCTCCTTCAGCGCGGTCGCGTCCAGGACCGTCTCGATCGACTCGCGCTTGGCCGCCTCCACGAACGCGCAGGTGTTGACGACCACGGCGTCGGCCTGCTCGGGGTCGTCAACCACCTGGTACCCGGCCGCGGCCAGCATCCCGGCCGCGTTCTGGGAGTCGACCTCGTTCCGCCCGCAGCCGAGCGTGACGATGGCCACGGTCGTCGGCGGGGCGGGGTCAGGTTCGGGCACCGGGGCTCCTGTGGCTGGCGAATGCTCGCCATGACGCTACCAGTCACCGCGCCTGTGAGGCGGTCCGCTCGAGCGGACGGCGAGCACGAGCCGCCCGTCGAGGGGCTGTGGGCAACGCATTCCCGCCTGCGGGTCGGGCAAGGGCCGGGAGGGGCTGTGGACAACCCGACGCGCTCCCGCTCGCGGGTCGGCTACGCTCCCCCACCGGGGACCCGGCACCGGCGGGCGAGGTTGGAGCGCGCCCCGGGACCCGGCACCGGCGGGCGGGGTCGAGCATGCCCGCGGGGCCGGGTGGCGAAGGATGCCCGTTCGCACGCGGGGGCTGAGGACCGTGCCAGGCGAGTGCATAGGGCCGAATACCACCGTGCCGGGTTGGGGACGCCCGACCCGGCGTCCGAACGGCTCGCCGGCGGCGACCCGCGCGGATCGCGAACCACCGCCACGGCTCAGCCGCCGGCGACCCCGCGTGGATCACCGGGACGGCTCACCCGTCCGGCGAACCCGGTCTCGCCTCGAGCCGGCCCGACTGGGTCTGGCGGACGAAGGTGGCCTTCTCCCAGGCCTCGGGGATGGTGGTGGCGTCGACGTAGCTCATGCCCGAACGGAGGCCGCCGACCAGCTCGTGGACGATGCCGGCGACGGGGCCCTTGAGGGGGAACTCCATCTCCTCGCCCTCGGGGACGTACTGGTCGAGGGCGTCGCCGCGACCCTCGATCTCGAGGCGGGCGGCGGCGGCGCCGAGGGAGGCCATGCCCCGGAAGACCTTGTACTCGCGGCCCCCGCGGCGGACGACCTCGCCGGGGCTCTCGGGGCGGCCGGCGAACAGGCCGCCGATCATGACCGTGCTGGCCCCGGCGGCGATCGCCTTGGCCACGTCGCCGGGGTGGCGGATGCCGCCGTCGGCGATCAGGGGGACGCCGGTGGCCTGGGCGACCTCGGCGCAGTCGAGGATGGCGGTGAGCTGGGGGACGCCGACGCCGGCGACCTGGCGGGTGGTGCAGGCGAACCCGGGGCCGATGCCGACCTTGACGGCGTCGGCGCCGGCCTCGGCCAGGTCGCGGAAGCCGTCGGCGGTGGCCACGTTGCCGGCCACGATCTGGCTGTCCGGCCAGGTCGCCTTCAGCTCCTTGACGGCGTCGATGGTGTGGTCGGCGTGGCCGTGGGCGACGTCCACGACCAGGGCGTCCACGTCGGCGTCGAGCAGGGCCTGGGCGCGGGCCAGGTAGCCGCCGCGCACGCCGACGGCGGCCGCCACCCGGAGCCGGCCCCGGCCGTCGCGGGTCGCCTGGGGCAGGCGCTCGCGCAGACCGATGTCGCGAAGGGTGATCAGGCCGGCCAGCCGGCCGTCGTCGCCGACCAGGGGCAGCTTCTCGATCCGGTGGCGGTCCAGCAGCTTGCGGGCCTCGTCCAGGTCGATGCCGGGGCGGGCGGTGATCAGCCGCTCGGCCGGGGTCATGGCCGCGGCCACGGTGTCGCCGGCGTCGGCGCGCATGTCGCGGGCGGTGAGGAGGCCGACCGGGCGGCGCTCGGGGTCGACCACCACCAGGCCGGTCACGCCCAGGCGTCTGGCCTCGGCGGCGGCCTCGGCCACGGTCCGCTCGGGGCCGATGGTGTAGGGCTGCTCGATCACCTGGCCCAGGTAGCGCTTGACCCGCCGGACCTCCTCGGCCTGGGCGTCGACGGGCAGGAAGCGGTGGAGGACGCCGAGCCCGCCCAGCTCGGCCATGGCGATGGCCATGGGCGCGGTGGTCACCGTGTCCATGTTGGCCGAGACGATGGGGATGGCCAGCTCGACCCCGCGGGTGAAGCGGGAGCGGGTCGTGACGTGGCGGCGGGAGCGGATGCTGGAGCGCCGCGGCACCAGCAGGACGTCCTCGAAGGTCAGGGCGAGGCGTGGTTGGTCGGTCATGGGGCCCAGGCTAGCCGAGCGGACAGCGTGGTGCTCCCCCTCGTGTCATTGATGGCAGACCGAACATGTGTTCTAATCGACGTGATGAACACGACTGCGGGTTCTGACGAACCCAGGCTGCCTCCGGAGCTCCGCCGCTTCGTCGAGATCCATCGTCGGTGGACCGAGAACGAAGGAATCGCCCCGACCCTCGACGAGCTGGCCGGCAACCTCGGCTGTGCCAAGTCAACGGCGAGCCAGCACCGACGGCGGCTCCGAGAGCTCGGGCTCGTCCAGTTCGACCCACGAAGACGCAGGAGCACACGGATCACGACCGACGCCGCCATCTTGGCTGTCTATGGGCTCGCCCCGGTCGGGCCAACCGACACCAGGGTCACCAATCTCGCCCGGTTCCGGAGCCGGCGCGCACGGCTCGGCGGTCTCCGTGCCAGCCAGCCCATGGGCGACCTCCAGGGCGAGCGGCCGTGGCGACTCCCCGATCGGCCACCGCGAAGCCTTCCCGTGCCCGGAGCGATCCCAGCCGGACCGGACCGCACCTTCTATCCGGACGAGGACAGGATGGAGGTCGACGCCGAGCTCGCCGGTCCGGGCCAATACGGGCTCCGGGTGCGAGGTGACAGCATGGTGGCGCTCGGCATCTATGACGGCGACCAGGCGGTCGTGGACACCAGGCAGCCGGCCCACCATGGCGATCTCGTGGCGGCGCTGTTTCCGAGCGACCATGGTGACGAGGACCTTGCCTCTCTGAAGATCCTCGAGCTGAGGGACGACAAGGCCTGGCTGGTGGCCGCGAACTCCGCCTACGCGCCGATCCCGCTGAGGGAGGCCACCGTGCTGGGGCGGGTCACCACGATCATCCGGCGCTTGTGACAAGGACGTCAGGACGGCGGGTTCCCGGCGCCGCGTGCAGCGGCGTAGCTAGCCGAGCGAGCGGCTGGCCGGGGTGAAGGAGTGGCGCCAGATGTTGCCGGAGCGGTCGGCGACGCCCAGGTCGCGGCCGTTGACGGTGAGCCGGACCCCGGCCGGGTACCCGAGGACCAGCTCCAGGCTGCGCCGGGCCTTGAAGGTGCGGCGCTGGCGGGGCCCCGGGGTGCCCTCGAAGGCGATCCGGCCGTCGGCGGTGACCCGGGTCCAGGAGGCGCCGGCGTAGCGCAGGGTGACGGTCACGTCCTTGGGGGCGGCCTTGGTGGTCGGCGGGGCCGGCGCGGCCCCGGGGGCCTTGGTGGCCGGGGTGGTCACGAACGGCGGCTGGGCGTCGGCCGGGTCGGGCGCCGGCCGGAGCAGCCCCCACAGGGACACGAGCAGGATGACCGAGACGCAGACGATGGCCACGATCAGCCAGTTGGGGCCGCGGCGGCCGGTCTGGAGCCCGCCGATGGCCCGGGGCGCGTGCTCGAACAGGGGCGCCTCCGGCCGCTCCTGGGCCCGGTAGGCCTCCAGCAGCGGCGCCGGGTCGATCCCCAGGTAGCCGGCGTAGGAGCGCAGGAAGCCCTTGGCGTAGACGCTCCCGCCGAGCTCGCCGAACCGCTCGTGCTCAAGGGCCTCCAGGTAGCTCGACCTGATCCGGGTCGCGACAGCGGCGTCGTCGAGCGACTTGCCCTGTGCTTCCCGAGCCGAGCGCAGCGCGTCGCCGATGGTGCTCAGCCGGGGTCACCCCTTCATCCGACCATATCGGGGCAATGCGGAGAATCGCCTCGTGAGATGAGCGGATTTTCACCCCTCCCGGAGGCCCATGCAACCTATTCGGAGACGATTTCTCCGTAGGTTTCCTCGCGGCCGCGGACCTGCTCCAGCTCCTCGACGGTCATGAGCACGTCGCGGGGCTTGGAGCCCTCCGACGGCCCGACCACGCCCCGCTCCTCGAGCTGGTCCATGATCCGGCGGGCCCGCGAGAACCCGACCTTCATCTTGGACTGGAGCATCGAGGTGGAGCCGAGCCCGGAGCGGACCACGATCTCCATCGCCTGGGTGAGGAGCGGGTCCTCGTCGCCGTCGTCGTCCTCGGACGCGGCCCGGCCCTCGGCCACCACTCCCGGCTGGTAGGCGGCCTGCTGCTGGGCCTTGCAGTAGGCCACGACCGCCTCCACCTCCTTCTCGGTGATGAAGGCGCCCTGGACCCGGCGCGGCTTGGAGGTGCCGCCGGGCAGGTACAGCATGTCGCCGTGGCCGACCAGCTTGTCGGCCCCGCCGGCATCCAGGATGACCCGCGAGTCCTGGGCGCTGGCCACCATGAAGGCGATCCGGCTGGGGATGTTGGCCTTGATGAGCCCGGTGACCACGTCCACCGACGGCCGCTGGGTGGCCACCACCAGGTGGATGCCGACCGCCCGGGCCATCTGGGCGATCCGGCAGATGGCGTCCTCGACGTCACGGGGGGCGACCATCATCAGGTCGGACAGCTCGTCGATCACGACCACGATGTAGGGCAGGGTGGGGCGCTGCCGGGGGGGATCGACCGGGGGGCTACCGCTTCGCTCCTTGAGCCCCCCGGAGCGGCCCTCGTCGTCGAGGCCGGCCGACGGCAGCGGCGGCAGGGTGCCGTCCCTGGCCGCCTTGTTGTAGGCGGCGATGTTGCGGACCCCGGCGATGGCCAGGGTCTCCAGGCGCAGCTCCATCTCCCGGACCGCCCAGGCCAGGGCCTCACTGGCCCGTTTGGGGTGGGTGACCACCGGGGTGATCAGGTGGGGGACGTTCTCGTAGTGGGTCAGCTCGACCCGCTTGGGGTCGATCAGGATCATGCGCACCTCGTCGGGCGCGTTGCGCATGAGCAGGCTGGTCACCAGGACGTTGAGGCAGACGCTCTTGCCGGCCCCGGTGCTCCCGGCGATCAGCACGTGGGGCATCTCGGCCAGGTTGGTGAGGACGGGCTCGCCGCCGATGTCCTTGCCCAGGGCCACGGTCAGGGGGTGGCGGTCGTCGCCCTTGCCGGTGGCGTCGAGGATGTCGCCGAGGGTGACCAGCTCCCGGTCGCGGTTGGGGACCTCGATGCCGATCGCCGACTTGCCGGGGATCGGGGCGATGATGCGCACGTCCGGCGAGGCCAGCGCGTAGGCGATGTCGTGGGACAGCCCGATCACCCGGGCCACCTTGGTCGCCGGGCCGAGCTCGACCTCGTAGCGGGTGACGGTCGGGCCGCGGGTGTAGCGGGGCACCTTGGCGTCGACCTCGAACTGCTCCAGGGTCTTCTCCAGGATGCGCTGGGTCTCGTCCAGCCGCCGGGGGTCGACCGGGCGGGCGTGGCCCTGGCGCAGCAACGACTCGGGCGGGGTCGTGTAGGCGCCGCCCGCCCGGGCCTGGAGGGTCATGGCCAGCTGGACCGCGTCCCCGGCCCCGGGCAGGTCGGCCGGGGCGATGGGCGGCGGCGGGGCCTTGAGGGCGGCCGCCTCGTCGCGCTCCTCGGCGCCGGCGGGAGCCTCCTTGCCGGCCTCGGCGCCCGGCGGGCCCACGACGACCTCGATGGTGTCGTCGGGGTCGGGCTCGGGAGCCGGCTCGGGCCGCCTCCGGCCACGGCGCCGGGGCGGAGCCTCGCCGGAGTCGACCGGCTCGACCACCTCGGGCGGGGCCGGCGGGGGCGGCGGGGGCCGTGGCGGAGCGGTCAGGGTGGACCCGGCGAGGCGGCCCATGGAGGTGATCCCCCGGGCGACGGCCGCCACCGAGGTCCGGGTGCTGATCAGGGTCCCGAGGAACAGCACGCAGGCGAACAGGGCGCCGGCCCCCCAGGTGGACAGGAGCCGGGCCAGCGGGGCGGCCACGATCGCGCCGGCCAGGCCGCCCGAGTCCTGCAGGACGGCCGGGGCCGAGTCGGCCGGCGGGGCGCCCCTGGCCAGGTGGAGCAGGCCGAGGCCGCCCACGAGCATGGCCAGCAGCCCGATGGTGACCCGGCCGGCGACCATGTCGTCCTTGGTCGACGGCCGCCAGAACAGGGCCAGGGCCAGCCCGGCGACCAGCAGCGGCACCGCGTAGGCGCCGTAGCCGAACAGGTTGCGGAACAGCAGGGCCATGAACGCCCCGAGGCGGCCCCCGTCCTCGAACCAGATGCCGAGGGCCATGACCACGGCCAGCAGGACCAGGAAGACCCCCTGGATGTCGCCCTTGTGGGGCGACAGGGCCTTGCGCGAGCTCTGGCCGACCCGCGTGGTGCGGGCCGAGCTCTTCGCCGCCGGCCGCCGGCTCCGGGCGGGCGCGGGTCGCTGTGCCTGTGGTCGCCGGGTTCGCGCCTTTGCCATCCCTCACACCTCCATCACGGTGGGGATGATGACCGGGCGTCGCTGGGTGCGCTCCTTGAACAGGGCCGAGGCGGCCGAGCGCATGTGCTGCTTCATGATCATCGGGTCGTTGACGCCGTCGGCGGCGGTGCGCTCCAGGGCCTCCAGCACGCGTGCCTTGGCCTCCTCGATCAGGTCGCCGGACTCCGGCTCGTAGACGAACCCGCGGGTCACGATGTCGGGGCCGGCCAGGACCTTGCCGGTCTGGGACTCGATGGTGACGAGCACGTGCACGAAGCCCTCGCCGCCGAGCTTGCGCCGGTCGCGCAGGACGGCGTCGCCGACGTCGCCGATGCCGAGGCCGTCCACGAACACCATCCCGGCCCGGACCTGGCCGGCCCGGCTGGCCTTGCCGCCGTCGAGCTCGATCACGTCGCCGTCCTCGCAGATGAGGATGTTCTCGCGCGGCACCCCGGTCGAGGAGGCCAGGCGGGCGTGCTGGGCCAGGTGCCGGTACTCGCCGTGGACGGGCAGGAAGTTGCGCGGCCGCAGGGTGGCCAGCAGCAGGGTCAGCTCGCCCTGGGCGGCGTGGCCGGAGACGTGCACCCGGGCGTTGCCCTTGTGGTAGACGTCGGCCCCGAGCCGGGCCAGGTCGTTGATGGTGCGGTACACGGCGGCCTCGTTGCCCGGGATGAGCGAGGACGACAGCACCACGGTGTCGCCGGGCTCGATCCGGACCCACTTGTGGTCGCGGCCGGCCATCAGGGTGAGGGCCGAGAACGGCTCGCCCTGGGAACCGGTGCAGAGCACCACCGTGCGGGCCGGGTCGAGCGACTGGAGGTCCTCCATGGGGACGAGCAGCCCGGCCGGGACGCGCAGGTAGCCGAGGTCGGTGGCGACCCGCATGTTGCGGATCATGCTCCGCCCGACCAGGGCGACCTGGCGGTCCAGGCGGGCGGCGGCGTCGAGGATCTGCTGGACCCGGTGGACGTGGCTGGCGAAGCAGGCGACCACGATGCGGCGCCGGGCCGCCTCGAAGATGTCCTCCAGGGCCCGGCCGACCTCGACCTCGGAGACGATGAAGCCGGGCTGCTCGGCGTTGGTCGAGTCCGACAGGAGGAGGTCGATCCCCTCGGCGGCCAGCCGGGCCAGGCCGCCCAGGTCGGTCGGGCGGCCGTCGATCGGGGTCAGGTCCATCTTCCAGTCGCCGGTGTGCACGATCGTGCCCGCCGGGGTGCGCAGGGCGACCGCCATGCCGTCGGGGATCGAGTGCGACATGGCGTAGAACTCGAGGTCGAAGGGGCCGAGGGTGGTCCGCTGGCCGGCCGCGACCTCGACCAGTGACGGGCTGAGCTGGTGCTCCTCGAGCTTGGCCGAGAGCATGGCCAGCGACAGCCTGGTCCCGTAGACGGGCACGTCGAAGTCGCGCAGGAAGTAGGGCAGGGCCCCCATGTGGTCCTCGTGGGCGTGGGTGAGGACGACCCCGACGACCCGTTCCGGCTCCTCGGCCAGCCAGGCGAAGTCGGGCAGGATGATGTCGACGCCGGGCTGGTCGGCGTCGGGGAAGGCCAGGCCGCAGTCGATCAGCAGCCGGGCCCCGTCGACCTCGACCACCGCGCAGTTGCGCCCGATCTCCCCCAGCCCGCCAAGGAACGCGACCCGGGTCGTCCCCGGCGCCGCCGGCTGGAGGCCGCGGTCGAGCTCAGTCATTCCGCTCCAGTCCCACTCCGGCCAGGAGGCCGCGGGCGAACTCGACCTGCTCCGGGGTGGCGTCGACCAGCGGCGGGCGCAGCGGCCCGGCGGGCAGGCCGAGCAGGTTCATGCACGCCTTGAGCAGGATCGGGCTGGAGGTGGCGAACAGCCCCTCGAACAGCTCCAGGTTCCGCAGGTGGAGGTCCAGGGCGGCGGCGGTGTCGCCGCGCTCGAAGGCCCGGACCAGCTCCTGGAGGGCGGGCCCGACCAGGTGGGCGGCCACGCTGACCACCCCGACCCCGCCGACGGCGAGCAGCGGCAGGAGGTTCTTGTCGTCGCCCGAGTACTGCTCGAGCTGGCCGCCGGTCTCCCGGTGCAGGCGGCTGGCCGCGGCCATGTCCCCGACCGCGTCCTTGACCGCGACCACGTTGTCGAGGCGCTCGAACAGCCGGACCATGGTCGGCACCTCGATGGTGCAGGCGGTCCGGCCGGGGATGTTGTAGAGCATGCAGGGCAGGCCGGTGGCGCCGGCGATGGCCGAGAAGTGGGCCACCAGGCCGGACTGGGGCGGCTTGTTGTAGTAGGGCGTGACCAGCAGCAGCGACCCCGCCCCGGCCTTCTCGGCCAGGCGGGTGAGCTCGACCGACTCGGCGGTCGAGTAGGTCGAGGTGCCGGCCATGACCCGGTCGCCCCCGCCGACCTCGACGACCGCCGCCCACAGGCGGGCCTTCTCGTCGGCGGTCAGGGTGGGCGACTCCCCGGTGGTGCCGGCCACGACCAGGGTGTCGGTGCCCGAGCCGAGCAGGTGACTGGCCAGGCGCTGGGCGCCGTCGACGTCCAGGTTGCCGTCAGGGCTGAACGGGGTGGCCATGGCGGTGAGCACACGGCCGAAGCGACCTGGCATGGCGGGTCCTCCGAACGACGGGAACGCGGCGTGACGGCCGGCAGCCCCACCCCGCCGGCAGCCCTCCAGATTCTACTCGGGCATCCACCCCGGACCGGGGATGTTCGCCGCCCGTGGCTGATGGGCCGGGAGCCGTTAGCCGCTCATTACCCTTCATTTGCTTTCGTTTGCCTCTGTCTGTTACCGTCTATGCCAGCTTCCACTGGCTGGCGAAGGGGTGAGGTGGATGACCGAGCTGCTGGTGATCCCGAGCGAGCTGGAACGAGCCGCCGGACGGCTCCAGGCCAGCGCCGACCAGGTCCGTTCGGTGGTCGGCAGCCTGCTCCCGGCCGTCGGCGGGGTCGGGGCCGCCCTCGGCGACGCCGCCCTCGCCGACCGGTTCCAGGCCCTGTGGAGCCGCTGGGCCAGCGAGCTCGGCGTCCTCGCCGACGACCTCAGCGGCGCCGCCGGCCGCCTCCAGGCCGCCGCCGCCGAGTACCGCTCCACCGACCGGTCCGCCGTGCCTCCACCCTCCCTCCACGCCCGGTAGGGCACGGCGACCCACCCGGGCCCGGCCGGCCAGACCGGGCCCGGGTCCCCTCCCCTGCCCGGGCCGGCTCCACCCGGTGCCTGGGCCCCCGAAACCGGCCTGCGCGGTGGACCCAGGGCTCGTGGTTGTCGGCTGGGCGTGCCAAGATCCGGGCGATGACCGCCGCGGATTCTCCGATCGAGACTGTCGTCCGGCCGCGCCTGCCGGTGGAGCTCCGGCTGACGCTGGGGCCGTTGCGGCGGGGGCCGGGGGACCCGACCATGCTGGTCGACCGGACGGGGGCCTGGTGGCGGGCGACCCGGACGCCGGCGGGGCCGGCCACGGCCCGGTACAGCGCCGAGGCGGACGGGTTCCGGGTCGCGGCCTGGGGGCCGGGGGCGGAATGGTGCCTGGAGGCGGCGCCGGAGCTGCTGGGGTCGCGGGACTCGCTGGAGGGGTTCTCCCCCACCGGCCTGGTCGGGGAGCTCCACCACCACTTCCCCGGCCTGCGCATCTCCCGCTCCCGGGCGGTGTTCGAGGCATTGCTGCCCTCGATCCTGGAGCAGAAGGTGACCGGCCGCGAGGCCCACAGCGCCTTCGCGGCCATCGTCCGCGCCTGGGGCGAACCCGCCCCTGGCCCGGTGCGGCTGCGTCTGCAGCCACCCCCCGACCTGCTGGCCGTCACCCCCTACTGGGCCTTCCACCCGCTCGGGGTCGAGCGCAAGCGCACCACCGCCATCCAGTTCGCGGCCAGCCGCGCCCGCCGGGTCGAGGAGACCGTCGCCATGGCCGCCCCCGACGCCCACCGCCGCCTCCAGGCCCTCCCCGGCGTCGGCCCCTGGACCTCGGCCGAGGTCGCGATCGTCGCCCTCGGCGACGCCGACGCCGTCTCGGTCGGCGACTTCCATCTCCCCCACCTGGTCAGCTACGCCCTCACCGGCGAGCGTCGCGGCACCGACGAGCGCATGCTCGAGCTCCTCGCCCCCTGGCCGGGTCACCGCGGCCGCGTCCTGCGCCTCCTCACCCGCTCCGGCCGCTACCCCGACCGCCGCGGCCCCCGCATGGCGGTCCGCGCCTTCACCCGGATCTGAGCCGAATGCGGGGCCTCGTCGATGCGGTCGTCCCGCCCGGGCGGCCAGGCTTCAGAGTTCGGGCAGGAGCCGCAGCCGATCCTCCACCGAACGCAGCACGGCCGATGGCACGCTCCCGAACGGACGGGCGCCGAGCCGCTCGGCAGACAGCGAGCGGACCTGCTCGCACATGGCGAAGCTGACGTCGCGCAACCCTCCGTGCGGTGGGCGAACCTCGACGTGGGTTGGGATGGCCCGCCTGCGCGTGGTGCAGGGAACCGCGACGCAAGATCCGCTGGGCCCTGGTTGATCGGATCCGCCGAGACGATGAGGACCGGCCGTTCGCCGGCTTGTTCGCGCCCCCTGGTTTGGCCGAGCTCGGCCGGCCACACCTCACCGCGGCGGATGGTCCTCACAGATCATCGAGCCCGTCAGCGAGCGTTCCTTCCAGCTCTGCCCGCTCGGCGAGCTCCTCCTCCCACGCGACCGGGTCCGCACGGAGCCGCTCAAAGGCGCCATTGAACTCGGCATAGAACTGCTCGCGACGGTCGTTCTCGACGGCCCGCTCGAGCACCTTCTGCAACGGCTCTCCGGTTGACGCGGCCAGCTTGCGGAGCAGCTCGTGGGTATGCTCGCTTACCCGAACTGTTGTCGATGCCACCGCTGCCCCTTCGTGTTGTGGACTCGTCTACTGATCAGTCTGCACCAGAGTCCACTTCGGCTGGCAGGTGGGGCACCAGTAGGTGACCCGTTCGCCGTCGTAGCTGGGCTGGTCGGCCTTGCGGATGGGGGTGCCGCAGCGGCGGCAGGGCTTGCCGGTGCGGGCGGCGACCCAGTGGGTGCGGCCGGGGCGGGTGTCGCCGGTGGTGATCTGGCTGCCGGTGGTGCGGTTGGCCTCCATCAGACGCTTGAGGAGGTCGACCATGCCGTCCAGGTCCTCGACCTGGCCGACCGGGGTCCAGGGGTCGACGCCGCGGAGGAAGCAGACCTCGGACTTGTAGATGTTGCCGGGGCCGGCGATGGCGCGCTGGTCGAGCAGGGCGGTGCCGATAGCCCGGTCAGGGTCGGCGCGGAGGCGGCGCAGGGCCTCGCCCGGGTCCCAGTCGGGGCCGAGAACGTCGGGGCCGAGGTGGCCGACGACCTCGTGCTCGCTGGCGGTGGGGAGCAGCTCGCAGACGGCCAGGCGGAACCCGACCGCGACCCACGGCTCGGTGCGGAGGACGGCCCGGACCTGGAAGTCGGGGCCGCGCCAGCGCTCCCGGGGGCGGTACAGGTGCCAGGCGCCCTCCATCTTGAAGTGGGTGTGCAGGGTGGTGCCGGCGTCGGTGCGCAGCAACAGGTGCTTGCCCCGGGCGGCGACCTCGCGGACGACCTGGCCGCTCAGGTCGGCGGTGGCCAAGCGGGGCACGCGGAAGTCGGTGGCGACCAGGCGCTGGCCGGCCAGGGCGGTGTGCATGCGGGTGGCGGCCAGGAAGACCGTGTCCCCCTCGGGCATCGGGCCTAGCCCCGGAGGCGGAGGCCGCGGGCGCTGGGGCGGAACCCGGCCTCGGTCAGGGCCCTGGCCAGGGGGGTGTCGAACACGGTGCCGCCGTCGGCCTTCTCGACGGCGAGGCGGCCGAGGGCGCCGTCGCGGACGGCCAGGGCGAGGGCGTCGGCCGCCCTGGCCAGGCGGTCGGGGTGGTCGGTGAAGGTGAGCAGGGTGCGGCCGCCGCGCTCCACGTACAGGACCAGGTCGCCGTCGACCAGGATCACCACGGCACCCGCCTTGCGGCCTGGGCGGTGGCCGGGCCGCTCGCCCTCGGTGCCGGTGGCCGTCCGCTCCGGCCAGGGCAGGGCGGCGCCGTAGGGGTTGGCCGGGTCGGCGGCGGCCAGCACCTGGGTCAGGGGCGAGGCGGGCGGGTCGGTCAGGGCCCGCAGGCGGTCGACGGCCCCGGGGACGGCGAACTGGGCCCCGCCCAGCCCGTCCACGAAGTAGCCGCGCCGGCAGCGGCCGGCGTCCTCCATCGCCTTCAGCACGGGGTAGACCCCGGCGAACCCGCCCGGGATGCGCTCGGCCACCACCGCCCCCCGGGTCAGCACCCCATGCCGGTCCAGGAGCTGCTCCGCCACCGCGTGCAGCCGACGGGTCGGGTCGGCCGCGGCGGGTCGGAACGGGGGGCTGTGGACAACCGGGGACCCGCTCTCCTCCGCTCGGCCACCCTCCCGAATCGGGGGCCCCGGCACCGGGGGCTGGGGCTCCAGCCCGACCGCCGAGGGCCCACCTCCCAGCGTGGCCGTCGGGGTGAGGCTCCAGCGACCCGCCGCGGCCGGGGGACCCGAACGGGCGGGTGCCGGAACGCCGCGGCGGCCGTAACGGCGGCTGGGGGCGCGGCGGCGGGTGGTGGGGCGGGAACCGCCGGTGACGAGGGCGCGGAGAGGGGCCAGGGTGTCGTTGGTGACGTGGCCGGCCCAGACCAGCTCCCAGACGGCCAGGAGCAGCTCGCTGTCGTTGGGCGGGGCGACCGTGTCCGAGAGCTGGCGGAAGAACATCGCCCCGTGGGCGGCCAGGGCGTCGCGGACCTGGACGGCCAGGGGGGACAGCTCGACCGGGAGCGGTTCGGGCAGCAGCAGCGGGGCGGCCTCGGCCAGGTAGAGGCCGACCCAGCCGTCGTCGGAGCCGAGCGCCCCGGCACCGGCCCAGACGACCTCGCCGGAGGCGCAGAGCTGGTCGAGCAGGCCCGGGTGGTAGCCGGGGAGGCGGGCGGCCAGGACCTGGCGCTCCAGGGCCGAGGCGGGCACGGCCGCCCCCTGGAGCTGCTCGACCACCCGGAACAGGGCGTCCAGGTCGGCCGAGCGGGGCCCGGCCGGCCCCACTCCCTGCCAGGCCAGGAGGAACCGGGCCATGGCCTCGGTGGGGACGGGCTCGACCTCGCGGCGGAGGGCGGCCAGGGAGCGGCGCCGCAGCCGCCGCAGCACCTCGGCGTCCAGCCACTCGCGGCCCGACCCGCCGGGGCGGAACTCGCCCTGGACGACCCGGCCGGCCGCCTCCAGCCGGGCCAGGGTCTGCTCGACCACGGCCACGCCCAGCCCCAGCCGCCGGGCCGGGTCGCCGCCCAGGAACGGCCCGTGGGTGCGGGCGTAGCGGGCCAGCAGGTCGCCGACCGGGTCGGCCACCGGCTCCAGGAACGCCTGCGGCACCCCGACCGGCGGGGCCGCCCCCAGCCCGTCGCGCAGCCGGGCCACGTCCTCGATGGCCACCCAGCGCTCCTGGCCGCCGACCCGCAGCCGCACCGCCCGCCGCGAGGCCTCCAGCTCGGCCAGCCACCCGGGGGCGGCGTCGGGGTCGGCGCTGCGGGCGGCCGCCTCCTGCACGGTCAGGTCGCCGAGCAGCCGCAGGGCGTCGTGCAGGCCGTCGGGGTCGCGGACCCTGCGCTCGGGGGTGAGCAGCTGCAGCTCCAGCTCCAGGTCGGCCAGGGCGGCCTGGTCGATCAGGTCGCGCAGCTCCTCGCGGCCCAGCAGCTCGGCCAGGACCGACCGGTCCAGCGACAGTGCCTGGGCCCGGCGCTCGGCCAGGGGGGCGTCGCCCTCGTACATGAAGGCGGCCACGTAGCCGAACTGGAGCGAGCTGGCGAACGGCGACGGGAACGGGGTGTCGACCTCGACCACCCGGACCTCCCGGCTGGCCACCTGGGCCATCAGCTCCTTGAGGCCGGGCAGGTCGAACACGTCCTGGAGGCACTCGCGCATCGTCTCCAGCACCACCGGGAACGACCCGTACCTGGAGGCCACCTGGAGCAGGCCGGCGCTGCGCTGGCGCTGCTGCCACAGGGGGGTGCGCCGGTCGGGCCGGCGCCGGGGCAGGAGCAGGGCCCGGGCCGCGCACTCGCGGAAGCGGCTGGCGAACAGGGCCGACCCGCCGACCTCCCCCACCACCAGGTCCTCGATCTCGTCGGGGTCGAACAGGATCGACTCGGCGGCCGGGGCCTCGTCGACCTCGGGGAGCCGGACCACCACCCCGTCGTCGCTGTACATGGTCTGGACCTCGAGGCCGAGGCGCTCCCGGACGCGGGCCTCGATGGCCTGCGACCAGGGGGCGTGGACCTGGGCCCCGAACGGTGAGTGGACGCAGACCCGCCAGTCGCCCAGCTCGTCGCGGAAGCGCTCGACCACGATGGTGCGGTCGTCGGGCAGGACCCCGGTGGCCTCGCGCTGCTCGTCCAGGTAGGCGCCGAGGTTGCCGGCGGCGAAGTCGTCCAGGCCGGCCGCCCGCAGCCGCTCCAGCCGCGCCTCCGGCTTGAGCCCGGACAGCTCGCGCAGGAACGCGCCAAGGGCGCGGCCCAGCTCCACCGGGCGCCCGAGCATGTCGCCGTGCCAGAACGGCAGCTTGCCCGGCTGGCCGGGGGCCGGGGAGACCAGCACCCGGTCGTGGGTGATGTCCTCGATCCGCCAGGCCGAGGCGCCGAGGGTGAACACCTCCCCGACCCGGGACTCGTAGACCATCTCCTCGTCCAGCTCGCCGACCCGGGTGGCCCGCTCCCCGACCAGGAAGACGCCGAACAGGCCCCGGTCGGGGATGGTGCCGCCGGAGGTGACGGCCAGGCGCTGGGCGCCGGGACGGCCGGCCAGCCGGCCCTCGACCCGGTCCCAGTTGAGCCGGGGCCGCAGCTCGGCGAACTCGTCCGAGGGGTACCGCCCCGACAGCATGTCGAGGACGCTGTCGAGGGCGCTGCGGGGCAGCTCGGCGAAGGGCGCGGCCCGGCGGACCAGGGCCTCGAGGTCGTCGACGGTCCAGTCGTCCATGGCCACCATGGCCACGACCTGCTGGGCGAGCACGTCCAGGGGGTTGCGGGGGTAGCGCATGGCCTCGATCGCCCCGGCCTGCATGCGCTCGACCACGACCGCGCTCTCGACCAGGTCGCCGCGGAACTTGGGGAAGACGATGCCGCGGCTGACCGCGCCCACCTGGTGACCGGCCCGGCCGATGCGCTGCAGGCCGGACGCGACCGAGCTGGGCGCCTCCACCTGGATGACCAGGTCGACGGCGCCCATGTCGATGCCCAGCTCCAGCGAGCTGGTCGCGACCACCGCGGGCAGCCGGCCGGCCTTGAGGTCCTCCTCGATCTCGGTGCGCTGCTCGCGGCTGACCGAGCCGTGGTGGGCCCGGGCCAGCTCGGTCCCGGCGAGCTCGTTGAGGTTGGCGCAGAGCCGCTCGGCCAGGCGGCGGGAGTTGGCGAACACGATCGTGGAGCGGTGGGCCCGGATCAGCTCGACCAGCCGCTCGTCGATGTGGGGCCAGATCGAGGAGCGGTCGGGCAGCCCGGAGGCCGACCCGCTCGCCGGGTCGTCGGACGCCTCGCCGATGGCCGCCATGTCCTCGACCGGGACCACCACCGACAGGTCGAACGCCTTCTCGCTGGGCGGGGCGACGACGGTGACCGGGCGGGAACCGCCGAGGAAGCGGGCCACCTCGTCCAGGGGCCGGACGGTGGCCGACAGGCCGATGCGGCGGGCCGGCCGCTCCAGCAGCTCGTCCAGGCGCTCCAGGCTGAGGGCCAGGTGGGCTCCGCGCTTGGTCGCGACCACCGAGTGGACTTCGTCCACGATCACCGTGTCGACGCCGGCCAGGGCCTCACGGGCCCTGGAGGTGAGCAGCAGGAACAACGACTCGGGGGTGGTGATGAGGATGTCGGGCGGGTGGGCCGGGAAGCGGCGGCGGGCCTCGGCCGGGGTGTCGCCGGTGCGCATCCCCACGGTGATGTCGGGCAGCGGCTGGTCGAGCCGGGCCGCGGCCGCCCGCAGGCCGGCCAGGGGGGCCCGGAGGTTGCGCTCGATGTCGGCGGCAAGGGCCTTGAGCGGGGAGATGTAGAGGACCCGGAGGCGCTGGCGCTCGGGCACCGGCGGGGCGCCGGCGAGGCGGTCGATGGCCGACAGGAACGCGGCCAGGGTCTTGCCCGACCCGGTCGGGGCGACCACCAGCACGTCCTGGTCCTGGGCGAGGGCGTCCCAGGCGCCCACCTGGGCCTGGGTGGGCGCGGCGAAAGCGCCCTCGAACCAGCCTCGGGTCAGGGCCGAGAAGCGCCCGAGCCCGGCGGGCGTTCGCGCTGCAGCCACCCGCACATGCTAGTGCCAGCCCCCGACAACCTGCCGGTGGCAAACTGGGGTCGACGAGCGTCTCGGTGCCGAGGAAGGTGCGCGATGGGTTGGATCGAACGGCCGGAGTTCGGTGCCAACGTCGGGTTGATCGACGAGATCTACCGGCAGTACCTGGACGACCCGGAGTCGGTGAGCCCGGCCTGGCAAGACTTCTTCACCGAGAACGAGCCCGAGGGCTACGAGGACCCGGGGGCGGCCGAGGAGACCGCCGAAGGCCGGGTCGAGGCCGAGGGCGGCGAGCCGGTGCGGGAAGCGCCGGCCCAGGCTGTGGACGGCCGCGAGCAGCCACGTTCCGGGTCGGCGCAGGCTGCCCCGGCGACCAAGCCCAAGGCCGCGGCCAAGCCCAAGCCCGAGGCCGGGCCGGCCCCCAAGGCCGAGGAGAGGCCCAAGGACGGGAAGCCCAAGGCCGAACCCGCCGAGAAGACCGAGGACGGCAAGCCGGAGCTCGTGCCCCTGCGGGGGGCGGCGGCCCGGATCGTGGAGGCGATGGAGGCCAGCCGGGAGGTGCCGACCGCGACCTCGGTGCGGACGGTGCCGGCGCGGCTGCTGGAGGTCAACCGCAGCGTCCTCAACGGGCACCTGCGCCGGCGCCAGGGCGGCAAGGTCAGCTTCACCCACATGATCGCCTACGCCGTGGTCAAGGCCCTGGAGGCCGTCCCGGTCATGACCACCATGTACCGGGAGGTCGACGGCAAGCCCAACGCGGCCCGGCCGGCCCACGTCAACCTCGGCCTGGCCGTCGACACCCGCCGCCCCGACGGGTCGCGGACCCTGCTGGTGCCCAACATCAAGCAGGCCGACACCCTCGACTTCGCCGCCTTCGTCCGCGCCTACGAGGAGATCATCGCCAAGGTCAAGGCGAACAAGCTGACCGTGCAGGACTTCGCCGACACCACCCTGACCATCACCAACCCGGGCACGATCGGCACCGTGCTGTCGGTCCCCCGCCTGATGGCCGGCCAGTCGGCCATCATCGGCGTCGGCGCCATCGCCTACCCGGCCGAGTACCAGGGCGCCGACCCCGACACCCTGGCCGGCATGGGCATCGGCAAGGTCGTCACCCTCACCTCCACCTACGACCACCGGGTCATCCAGGGGGCCGAGAGCGGCGAGTTCCTGGCCCGGCTGCACCGGCTGCTGCTGGGTGAGGACGACTTCTACGCCGAGCTGTTCCGGGCCATGACCGTCCCGTACGTGCCCGTCCAGTGGCACAAGGACGAGAAGCCGAGCGAGGACTCCCTCGACAGCGTGGAGAAGCAGGCCCGGGTGCTGCAGCTGATCAACCTGTACCGGGTCAGGGGCCACCTGATCGCCAACCTGGACCCGCTCAAGGCCAAGCCGCCGATAATGCACCCCGAGCTCGACCCGTCCAGCTACGGGTTCACCATCTGGGACCTGGAGCGCCGCTTCGTCACCGGCGGGCTGGCCGGCCAGCGCGAGCTGCCCCTTGGCGAGATCCTGCACATCCTGCGCGACGCCTACTGCCGCACCGGCACCGTCGAGTACATGCACAACGCCCAGACCGACGAGAAGCACTGGATCCAGGAGCACGTGGAAGGCGTCCCCCTGGAGCTGTCCAAGGACGACCAGCTCCAGATCCTGCACAAGCTGAGCGAGGCCGAGGCGTTCGAGCGCTTCCTGCACAACAAGTACACCGGCCACAAGCGCTTCAGCCTGGAGGGGGGCGAGAGCCTCATCCCCATGCTGGACGCCGTCCTGGACGAGGCGGCCGACGCCGGCATGGAGGGCGCGGTCATCGGCATGAGCCACCGCGGCCGCCTCAACGTGCTCGCCAACACCGTGGGCAAGAGCTACGGGGAGATCTTCGGCGAGTTCGAGGGCAACCTCGACCCGACCCTCACCCAGGGCTCGGGCGACGTGAAGTACCACCTGGGCGCCGTCGGCAAGCACGTGGCCCGCTCCGGCAGGGAGGTGCGGGTCGAGGTCGCCTCCAACCCCAGCCACCTGGAGGCGGTCAACCCGGTGGTCGAGGGCATCGCCCGGGCCAAGCAGGACCTGCTCGACCGGGGCGAGGAGGCCCCGGTGCTGCCGATCCTGATCCACGGCGACGCCGCCTTCGCCGGCCAGGGGGTGGTGGCCGAGACCCTCAACCTGTCCCAGCTGCGCGGCTACCGCACCGGCGGCACCGTCCACATCGTCGTCAACAACCAGGTCGGGTTCACCACCAGCCCCGACTACGGCCGCTCCTCCACCTACGCCACCGACGTGGCCAAGATGATCCAGGCCCCCATCTTCCACGTGAACGGCGACGACCCCGAGGCATGCGTGCGCGTGGCCCGCCTCGCCTTCGAGTTCCGCCAGGCGTTCAAGAAGGACGTCGTCATCGACATGTGGTGCTACCGGCGCTACGGCCACAACGAGGCCGACGAGCCGTCGTTCACCCAGCCGCTGATGTACGAGCGGATCAAGAGCCGCCGGCCGGTGCGCAAGCTCTACACCGAGGCCCTGGTCAACCGGGGCGACCTGTCGATCGAGGACGCCGAGCGGTCGCTGGAGGAGTTCCGCCAGCGCCTCCAGCAGGCCTTCGACGACACCCACGAGGAGGAGGAGGGCAAGGTCGCCAAGGTCGAGCTGGAGCGGCCGGCCCCGATGGCCGCCGACCCGGCGGTGGACACGACCGTCGACCGCGCCACCCTCGACCAGCTCCTGGTCAAGCTGACCACGGTTCCCGACGGCTTCAACGTCCACCCCAAGCTGACCAGGTGGCTGCAGCAGCGGGCCGGGGCGCTGGAACGCAACGCCGTCGACTGGGCCCTTGGCGAGGCCCTGGCCTTCGGGTCGCTGCTCGAGGAGGGCCGCACCATCCGGCTGTCCGGGCAGGACACCCGCCGGGGCACCTTCAGCCAGCGTCACTCGGTCCTGGTCGACCAGCAGACCGGCGACCTCTACACGCCCCTGGCCAACCTGGGCGAGGGCCAGGGCAAGTTCTTCGTCTACGACAGCCTGCTCAGCGAGTTCGCGGCCATGGGCTTCGAGTACGGCTACTCGGTGGCCAACCCCGACGCGCTGGTGCTGTGGGAGGCCCAGTTCGGCGACTTCGTCAACGGCGCCCAGGTCATCGTCGACCAGTTCATCTCGGCCGCCGAGGACAAGTGGGGCCAGCGCTCCAGCCTGGTCCTGCTCCTCCCCCACGGCTTCGAGGGCCAGGGGCCGGAGCACTCCAGCGCCCGCCTGGAGCGGTTCCTCGACCTCGCCGCCGAAGACAACATGCAGGTCGCCTACCCCTCGACCCCGGCCCAGTACTTCCACCTGCTGCGCCGCCAGGCCCTGCGGGCCAACCGCAAGCCGCTGGTGGTGATGACCCCCAAGTCGCTGCTGCGGCTGCCGGCGGCCCGCTCCACGGCCGAGCAGCTCACCACCGGCCAGTTCCACGAGGTCCTGCCCGACCCCGCCGAGCCGTCGCCCGACAAGGTCACCCGGGTGCTGCTCTGCGCCGGCAAGGTCTTCTACGAGCTGGCCAAGCGGCGAGCCGACGAGGACCTCGACCAGCTGGCCATCCTCCGGGTGGAGCAGCTGTACCCGTTCCCGGCCGAGGCGCTCCGGGCCCAGCTCGACGCCTACCCCGGCGCCGAGGTCGTGGCCTGGGTCCAGGAGGAGCCGGAGAACATGGGCGCCTCGCGCTACCTCCGCCTCAAGGCCGAGCAGGAGCTTGGCCTGCGGCTGGAGCCGGTCTCCCGCGACGAGGGCGCGGCCCCGGCCGCCGGCAGCCCCACCCTCCACCAGCAGGAGCAGCGGGAGCTACTCGATCGCGCGTTCGCCGGGTTAAGGTAGCGCCAACCCTGAACCGCGACCGAGGAGGTGCCGCCATGAAGGTGCGGGACGTGGCGAGCAGCGCGGTGGTGGCGGTGGGCCCGGCCCAGTCGCTCCGGGAGGCGACCCAGCTGATGGCCAAGCACCGGGTGGGGTCGGCCGTGGTCCAGGACGCCGAGATGCTGATCGGCATCCTCACCGAACGGGACGTGCTCAACGCGGTCGCGCACGCCGACGACCCCGAGGCCGTCAGCGTGGAGCAGATCATGACCGCCGACGTGGTCACCGTCGGGCCCGACTGGGACCTGATCGAGGCGGCCAAGGTGATGGCCAGCCGACGCATCCGCCACCTGGTGGTCTACGAGGGCGGCCAGCTCCTCGGGGTGCTGAGCGTCCGCGACGTCCTCCCGGCGGTCCTGCCGGAGTAGCCGGCGGGTGGCCGCGGGGGCCCCGGCCGGCGGCGGGCGGGTGCTCGGCGACCTGGCGCTGGCCGACCATCATTGCGCCGGCCTGCTCGCCGGCTGGGCCCGGGTCGGCGGCGGCCAGTGGCCGGCCTGGCGGGCCAGCTTCACCGGGGCGGCGCGGCCGGCCAGCCAGGCCAGGGACGTGCCCGGCCTGCTCGCCTACCGCCACTTCCTGACCGCCCTGGCCGGCCTGCTGGAGGTGTCCGGCGAGGACGGCCCCCAGTCCGGCGAGGGGCTGGGCGTGAGCCCCCCCGACCCCCGGGCCGGGGAGGAGCTGGAGCGCCAGGTGGCGGCCAGGCGCGACGAGCTGGTCGCGGCCGACCCCGGCGCCTACCTGCGGCGGCTGCTCGACCACGCCGGCACCGCGGCCCTGCTGGTCGACACCGGGGCCGGCGGCGACCGGCTGCTCGAGGTGGCCGAGCTGGAGGAGGCCGCCGACCGGCCCGTCCACCAGATCGTCCGGCTGGAGCGGCTGGCCGAGGAGCTGCTCGGCCAGGGCGCGCCAACGGCCAGGTCGCTGGCCCGGTTCCTTGCCGGGTTCGAGGAGCGGGTCGGCACGGCCATGGAGCGGGGGGTGGTGGCGCTCAAGTCGATCGCCGCCCACCGGGGCGGGCTGTGGCTGTTCACCGAGTCCACCCAGGCCGACCGCCGCCGGGCCTTCGCCAACCTCGACAAGGCGGCCCAGGCGGCCCGCTTCGACGACGCGGTCCTGCTGCCGTTCCTGGTCCGGCGGGCCGCCGAGCTGGCCGCGACCCGCCAGGTTCCGCTCCAGTTCCACACCGGCGTGGGCGATGAGGACGTGTACCCGCCCCACGCCGACCCGGCCCTGCTCTGGCCGATGCTGCGCGACTCCCGCACCGAGGACTGCCCGGTGGTGCTGCTCGGCTGCTACCCGTTCGTCGGCGCCGCCGCCCACCTGGCCGGCACCTACCCGCAGGTCCACATGGACCTGTCGCCGGCCGTCGGCCTGGCCGAGCCGATCGCGGCCCGGCTGGTCTCGGAGGCGCTCGGCCTCTGCCCGCCCGGCAAGCTGCTGGCCGGCTCGGGCGGCCGCGCCTACCCGGAGTCGCACTGGTGGGGGGCGACCGTCTGGCGCCAAGCCCTGGCCCGGGTGCTGCGGGCCGAGGTCGCCTCGGGCGGCCTCGACGACGCCGCCGCCCGGGACACGGCCCGGCGCGTCCTGGCCACCAACGCCACCCGGCTGTACCGGCTCTGAGGGGCCTAGGCGGGGGCGAACCGCAGCAGGCGCCAGCTGCCGTTGCGCTGGACCAGGGTGCAGCGGCAGAGGGCGGCGGTGGCCTTGGTCGCCCGGACCTGGCGGCCCGAGCCGGTGACCAGGCGGGCCGGGGAGCGGCCGAGGCGGGCGACCACCACCCAGGTGCCGTTGCCGGGCCGGTAGGCGTCGAAGACCTTGACCGGCATGCGCAGGCCGTCCAGGCGGCGGCCGGCGTCACGCAGCCGCGCGATCTCGGCCCGGTCCCTGGCCAGGCCGGGAGCGCCGGGCGCGTAGACCGACTCGAGCAGGCGTGGGTCGCGCTCGCGCAGGGCGATCTCGCGCAGCAGCATCAGTTCCCGGAAGCGGGAGACGACCCGGTCCTTGACGACCAGGGTGGCCGACGCGGAGGCGGGGGAGGCGGCCTCCGGGTCGGCGCCGGGGTCGGGCACCGGGGCCGCCTGCCGGGTCGCGAGCACGCCGAGGGCGCCGGCGGCGAACAGGCTCACCAGGACGATGGCGACGAAGGCCAGGCCGACGGCGCCTTCGGCGCTCGGCTGGGAGGGCGACGGACCGGGCTCGGTCTGCATAAAAGGAAAAAATGCGCAGGGACCAAAGCATGCTACGACGCGGGCAAACCCCTGACAATCGTCCGGTGCCGCCGATCAGGGCGCGTTGGCCGAATCGTTACGCCGCGCCTCGAGGCGGCGCTCGGCGCCCAGGCGGCCCAGCCCGGCCTCCCCGCCGGGCTCGTCGTGGACGACGAAGCGCATCGCCTCGGCGATGCCCCGGTGCCCGGCCTCGGTCGCCACCAGCCGGTGCATCTGCTGGGCGACCAGGCGGTAGGCGCGATGCCCCTGGGGGGTGGAGCGCAGCTCGGCCAGGTGCATCAGCTCGCGGGCGTTCATGGTCATGGCGAAGCGGACCCGGTGGGCCAGGCCGACGGCGTAGGCGGCCTGGGCCGGGAACCGGGGGGCGAGGGCGGCGTACAGCCCCGCCGAGGCGTCCATGGCGGCCTGGAAGCGCCCGGCCAGCCCGGCCTCGGCGACGTCGCCGGGCAGGTCGTAGCCGAGGCCGGGGGTGAGCGGCTGCCACACGATCGTGCACATCCGGTGGCGCTGGAGGTCCCGGAAGGCGCCGTAGTCGGCGACGACGTCGAAGGTGTAGACGGCCCGCTCGAACGCCCGGCCGGGACGGTGGCGGCGGTTGCGGCGCTCGCCGACATAGGCGGCCAGCAGCCGGGCCCGCTCCTCGGCCCCGAGCCCGGCCACCCGGGCGGCCACCTCGGCCTCCCCGATCCCAAGGTTGGGGTAGGCGATCGCGGTCAGGACCTTGTCCTCGCCGGCCGGGTCGAACTCGGTGAGCCGGACCGACGGGCCCGGCTGGGCGGCCGGGGGGGCGTCCCCCAGGACGGCCTCCACCACCTTGGCCGTCTCGGCGGCCGTGTCGGCCAGGTAGCGGGACCAGGCCACCCCCCGGTCCTCGCGGTCGACCCGGTGCAGGAACGCGGGGATGACCTGCCGCAGCTCCTCCAGCAGCAGGTCGGCGTAGCTGCGGGCCTCGGGCAGGGCGGAGGCCCGCAGCCGCAGCAGCAGCGCCTCGTACGCCTGCCCGGTGGCGAAGATGCCCAGGTTGGAGGTGGTGGCGGCCGGCAGCAGGCCGCGCAGGGCGTCCAGGGCCCTGGCCTTGACCGCGCGCCGCCAGGCGGCCTCGCTCGACCCCGGCTCGTGGGGCACGACCGCGGCCAGGTGGTCGGTCATCGCCGGCAGCAGCTCGGCGTAGGTGGCGAACAGCCCGTCCATCACCCGCCGGTACTCCGGACCGAGGTCGCTGGCGTCGACGTCCGGGTCGAGGTGGTAGCGCCAGCGCCCGCCGGGCCGGTCGGCGTAGGAGACGTAGCGGGTCGACTGCTCCAGGTAGGCGGCCAGCCGCCCCCACTCCAGCTGCTTGGTGAGCAGGTTGGAGGCCTGCTCGCAGGCCACGTGGGCCCCGCCGAGCTGGGCCACCGAGTCGTCCCCGTAGTCGAGGAATACACGCTCGTAGAGCGCCTCCGCCCTGGCCACGCCGACCAGGCTCGCCTCATCGACCGGGGGGGCCGAAAGCGCCCCCCCGGACCCCTCCCGCTCGACCTGGTCGGCGAACTCGTCCAGGAACAGCCGGCGCAGGGTCTTGCCCGAGCGGGAGTAGCGGGCGAACAGGGCGCCCTTCACCGTCTCGGGCAGGTTCCGCAGGGCGAACACGGGTCGGTCGAGGTTGGTCACGTACGGGGCCAGGCGGGCCCGCTCGTCGTCGGTGAACTCCTCGGCCCAATAGGCCGGGTGGGCGGTCACGAGAGCCCCAGCAGCGGCTCGAGGCCGGTGGTGAGCCCTGGCCGGGCCGCGACCTCCCGGACGGCCAGCAGCACCCCCGGCATGAACGACGACCGGTCGAGCGAGTCGTGGCGCAACGTCAGGACCTCCCCCTGCCCGCCGAAGATGACCTCCTGGTGCGCCACCAGGCCGGGCAGCCGGACCGAGTGGACCCGGACCCCGTCGACCTCGCCGCCCCGGACGCCGGACACCGACTCGGCGCCCGGGACCGGCCCCGGGTCGCCCTCGCGGGCGGCGGCGATCGCCCTGGCCGTGCGCAGGGCCGTGCCCGAGGGGGCGTCGGCCTTGCCCTGGTGGTGCAGCTCGATGACCTCCGCGGCCGGGTAGAAGCGCCCGGCCACGGCCGCGAAGTGCATGGCCAGCACCGCCCCGAGGGCGAAGTTGGGCGCCCAGACGGCGTTGCCGTGGTCGGCCTTGCCGGCCAGGGCGGCCAGCTCGTCCATCAGCTCGGCCGGCAGCCCGGTCGTCCCCGACACCAGGTGGATGCCCTCCCCCAGCAGCCCCCCGGCGGCCGCGGCGGTCGCCTCGGGCCGGGAGAAGTCGACCACCACCTCGGCCCCGGCGGCGACCAGGTCGGTCACGTTCCCGGCGACCCCCAACCCCTCGGGCGCGTCGGGCACCAGGTCGCGCAGCGGCCGGCCGACCCCGGTGGCGCGGGCGACCACGGCGACCAGCTCCAGGCCGGGTGCTTCCAGCACCGCGTTACATACAGACAGCCCCATCCGCCCCGTCGCCCCGAGCACCCCGACCCGCACCCCGCCGCCTCCTTCGCCGTCGCCTGCCGACCGCAGGCAGGATAGCCGGTCGCCGCGACCTGCTTGGCGACCGGCGAAGTTGGTTACGCTGTTGCCATGCTGGATCTGGTCGACAACGAGGCCGTGGTGCTCGCCGTGCTCGGCGACCGCTACCGGCTGCCGGTGGAACGGCTCGTCCCGGGCGAGGTCGCCGTGGCCGAGGCGACGCACCCGGGCATGCCCGTGTGCGCCCTGGCCAGGGGGGGCGGGGCGGTGGTCGCGGTCGAGCCGGCCTGGAGCGGGCTGCTCCGCCGGCACCTGGACGGCCCGGCGTCGCTGGGGACGGCCCTGGCGGCGGTGGCCGGCGCCGCCGGCGGCCAGCACTTCTCCTGGGTCGCCCGCACCGGGGTGGCCATCCCGCCCCCCGAGGCCGAGGTCACGGTGCTGGACACCACCGACCCGCGGCTGCCGGAGTGGGTCATCGGCCACTTCACCGGCGAGGCCTGGGTGGTCCTGGGCGACGGCGGCCGGGTGCTGTCGACCGCCGTCCTCAAGCGCTACGACGACCGGCTCCGGGAGATCTCCGTCGGCACCAGCGAGGCCGCCCGCGGCCGCGGCCTGGCCAAGGCGGTGACGGCCGCCGCCGCCCGGGCGGTGCTGGCCGAGGGCCGGGCCGTCCTCTACAACCACGACGCCACCAACCACACCTCGGCCCGGGTCGCCGAGGCGGTCGGCCTGCACGAGTTCGGCCGCTGCCACGCCGTCGTCACCGGCAGCGAGCCCGGCCCCGAGGTCGCCGACGACGCCACGAAGGCCCAGCCGGGAGGGTCAACCTCAACCTGAGGGTCACCCGCACACGGCAACCATCTCGTCCTACAGTGGGACCATGGGGGCACGCCGGACCAACCTGGCCCTGCTGATCGTGCTGGTGGCGGCCCTGGCCACCGGGGCGCTGGCGTTCGCCGCCGGGACCGGGTGGGGACGGCCGGTGGTGATCGCCCACGGCCTGGCCGGGCTGGCCGTGCTGGTCCTGGCCCCCTGGAAGTCGGTCGTCGTCCGCCGCGGCCTGGCCAGGCGGCCAGGCCCGGGCCGGTGGGCGTCGGTGGCCTTCGGGGTCCTGGTGCTGGTCGCGGTGGCGGCCGGCCTGGCCCACGCCACCGGGGCGGCGGCCAGCCTCGGGCCGGTCAGCGCCATGCAGGTCCACGTGGGCGCCGCCCTGGCCGCGGTCCCCCTGCTGGCCTGGCACGCCGCCGTCCGCGGCGGGCCCAGGGCCCGCCGCACCGACCTGTCCCGGCGGGCCCTGCTGCGCGCCGGCATCGTCGCCGGCGGGGCCGGCCTGCTCCTCCTGGCCGTCGAGGGCGCGACCCGCCTGGCCGCCCTGCCCGGCGCCCGCCGCCGCTTCACCGGCTCCCTGCCGGTGACCGACCCGGCCCGGATCCCGGTGACCCAGTGGCTGGACGACCGGGTCCAGGTGCTCGACCCAGCCGCCTGGCGGCTGCGGGTCACGGCCGGTGGCACGACCCGGGACTGGACCTACGAGGAGCTGGCCGGCTTCGGCGACCGGGTCGAGGCCGTGCTCGACTGCACCGGCGGCTGGTACGCCCGGGCCACCTGGGAGGGGGTCCGCCTGGACCGCCTGCTCCCCCCGGGGGCCGCGGGCGACGTGGTGGTGACCTCGGCCACCGGCTACCGGCGCCGGCTCCCCCTGGCCGACGCCGGCGCCCTGCTCCTCGCCACCCGCCTGGCCGGCCGCCCCCTCAGCGCCGGCCACGGCTTCCCGGCCCGCCTGGTCGCCCCCGGCCGCCGCGGCTTCTGGTGGGTCAAGTGGGTGGCCTCGATCGACCTCGACCCGGCCCCCTGGTGGCGCCAGCCGCCGTTCCCGCTGACCTGACGCAACCTTTGAGCCGGTCCAGGCGCCCGCCTGGTCAGCGCTCGACCGTGGCCCCGCCGGCGCGGCGGGGGGGCGGGTCGCCGGGGAGCGCGGTCCAGTCCTCGAGGGCGGCCTCGGGCACGGGGGCGCCGCGGCCGTCGAAGGGGCCGGCGATCGGGGACGGGCCGGACTCGGCCAGGTCGACCGCTTCGGCGGCGGTCCTGGCCACCTGGAACAGGGCGCCCTCGCCAAGGGGGGCGAAGCCCTGGGCGACCATGTCGGCCACCATGGCCAGGAACGGGTCCCAGTAGCCGGCCCCGTTGACCAGCACGATCGGCCGGTCGTGGAGGCGGAGCTGGCGCAGGGTGAGCACCTCCAGCAGCTCCTCCAGGGTGCCGAACCCGCCTGGGAGGGCGACGAAGGCGTCGGCCCGGGCGTCCATCTCGGCCTTGCGCTCGCGCAGGGTCTCGGTGACGAGCAGCTCGTCGGCCCGGTCGTAGGCCAGCTCGCGGTCGACCAGCCCCTGGGGGATGACCCCGACCACGGTGCCGCCGTGCTCGTGGACCGAGCGGGCGAGCTCCCCCATCAGGCCGACGTTGCCGCCGCCGTAGACCAGCCGGTGGCCGCGCCGGGCCAGCTCGCGGCCCAGGTCGCGGGCCGCGGACCGGTAGGTCTCGGGCAGGCCCCCGGCCGAGGAGCAGAAGACGCAGACCGACCGGCGCACTTGGCGGTCGGAACCAATCGAGCGTCCGCCGAAGGCGGACCCCATGCCGTTCATCTCACGTACTGGGCGAAGCCGTCGTCGTCGAACGGCCCGATCAGGGCCAGGGCGCGGGGGCCGGTGCCGAGGACCTCCTTGGCCACGGCGCGGACGTCGGCGTCGGTGACGGCGTCGACGCGGCGGATGACCTCGTCGACCGAGAGGATCTCGCCGAAGGTCAGCTCCGACTTGCCCAGGCGGGTCATGCGGCCGGAGGTGTCCTCCATGCCCAGCACCAGCGACCCCTCCAGGTGGCCCTTGCCCCGCTCCAGCTCGGCCTCGGTCAGGCCCTCGGCGACCACCCGCTCCAGCTCGTCGCGGACGATGGCCAGCACGTCGTGGATGCGCTTGGGCGCGGCCCCGGCGTAGACCGAGAACGAGCCCGTCTCGGTGTACTGGGCGGCGTAGGAGTAGATCGAGTAGACCAGGCCCCGCTTCTCCCGCACCTCCTGGAACAGCCGCGAGCTGACCCCGCCGCCGAAGGCGACGTTGAGGACGCCGAGGGCGAAGCGGCGCGGGTCGGCGCGGGACAGCCCGCGGCTGCCCAGCACCACGTGGGCCTGCTCGGTCGGCTTGCGCCGGACCGCGACCCCGCCGTTGACCCGCGGCTCGCGCCGGCCCTCGCGGGGGCCGATGGGATCGCCCGCCCCGGCCTCGCCGAACGCCTCGGCGACGAGCTCGACCACCTGGTCGTGCTCCAGGCTCCCGGCCGCCGCCACCACCAGGTTGCCGGGCACGTAGTGGCGCCGCCAGTAGCGGGCGATGGCGTCGCGTCGCATGTTGGTGATCGAGTCGACCGTGCCCAGCACCGGCCGGCCCAGCGGGTGCCCTCCGAACAGGGTCTCGGCGAACAGGTCGTGGACGACGTCGTCGGGGGCGTCGTTGTGCATGCCGATCTCTTCCAGGATGACGGTGCGCTCGGCGTCGACGTCGGCGGCGGCCATCTTGGAGAAGCGCAGCATGTCGACCAGGACGTCGACCGCCAGGGGCAGGTCGCGGTCGAGGGTCCTGGCGTAGAAGCAGGTGTACTCCTTGGAGGTGAAGGCGTTGGTCTCGCCGCCGACCGCGTCCATCGCCTCGGCGATGTCGCGGGCCGAGCGCCGGCGGGTGCCCTTGAACAGCAGGTGCTCCAGGTAGTGGGAGGCGCCGGCCAGGCGTGGGGTCTCGTCACGGGACCCCACGCCGGCCCAGATGCCGAGGGTGACCGAGCGCACGGCTGGCATGCGCTCGGTCAGGACCCTCAAGCCGCCCGGCAGCTCGGTGCGCTCGAACCCGGCTCCGGTCACCGCCTCAGCCTTCCTCGCCGCCGCCGTCGGCGGCCGGGGCGCCGGTGCCGGCGTTGGCCTCGCCCTCGCCCTCCTCGGCCAGCTTCAGGGAGATGCGGTTCTGGCGGTCGACCTCCATCACCTCGACGAGCAGCTTGTCGCCGACGTTGACGACGTCCTCGACGGCCCGCACCCGCTGCCCCTTCTTGCCGAGGCGCGAGATGTGCAGCAGGCCGTCCTTGCCCGGGGTGAGCGAGATGAAGGCCCCGAAGGTGGTGGTCTTGACCACCGTGCCCAGGTAGCGCTCGCCGACCTGGGGCATGACCGGGTTCATCTGCTCGCGGATCATCTTGAGGGCGATGTCGAGCTGGTCGCCGTCGGTGGCCCCGATGTAGACCCGGCCGTCGTCCTCGATCGAGATCTCGGCGCCCGAGGTCGACTGGATCTCGTTGATCCGCTTGCCCTTGGGACCGATCAGCTCGCCGATCTTGGCCACCGGGATCTGCTCGACATGGACCCGAGGGGCGAGCCGGTTGAGCTGCTCGCGCGGGCGGTCGATGGCCGCCTGGATGACGTCGAGGATGACCATGCGGGCGTCACGGGCCTGGGTCAGGGCGCCGATCAGGACCTCGCTGGGGATGCCGGTGAGCTTGGTGTCGAGCTGCAGGGCGGTGACGAACTCGCGCGTGCCCGCGACCTTGAAGTCCATGTCGCCGAAGGCGTCCTCGGCGCCGAGGATGTCGGTCAGGGTGACGTACTCGCCGCCCTCGGCGATCAGGCCCATGGCGATGCCGCCGACCGGGGCCTTGATGGGCACGCCGGCGTCCATCAGCGACAGGGTGGAGGCGCACACCGAGGCCATCGAGGTCGAGCCGTTGGAGCTCAGGACCTCCGAGACCAGCCGCAGCGCGTAGGGGAACTCCTCCTTGTCCGGGATCACCGGCAGCAGGGCCCGCTCGGCCAGCGCGCCGTGGCCGATCTCGCGGCGCTTGGGCCCGCGCATGAAGCCGACCTCACCGGTGGAGAAGGGCGGGAAGTTGTAGTGGTGCATGTAGCGCTTGCGGTCCTCGGGGTCGAGGGTGTCGACGATCTGCTCCATGCGGACCATGCCGAGGGTGGTGATGTTCAGCACCTGGGTCTCGCCGCGCTGGAACAGCCCGGAGCCGTGGGCCCGGGGCAGGATGCCGACCTCGGCCTCGAGCGGCCGGATGTCGCGCGGCCCGCGGCCGTCGATCCGCTTGGCGTCCTTGACGACCCGCTGGCGGACCAGCTCCTTGGTCAGGCTGCGGAAGGCGGCCGAGGCCTCCTTGTCGCGGCCGGCCAGGGCCTCGCCGAGCTGCTCGGTCGCGGCCTGGACGGCCTCGGCCTTGAGCTCGTCGAGGCGGACCTCCCGCTCGGCCTTGTCGCCGATGGTGATGGCCTCGCGCACCTGGGCCTCGACCGCGGCCCGGACGGCCCCGGCCACGTCCTCGCCGTACTCGGCGAACAGCGGGTACTCGCGGGGCTGGGCGCCGGCCTGGCGGACCAGCTCGACCTGGAGCTGGCAGGCGGTGGCGATGTGGGTCTTGGCCAGCTCGAGGGCGAGCCCGAGGGCCTCCTCGGTCGGCTTGGGGGCGCCGGTCTCCTCCATCAGGCGCGTGGCCTGCTCGGTCGCCTCGGCCTCGACCATGAGGATGTCGACCCCGCCGGCCTCGTTCTGGCGGCCGGCCACGACCATGTCGAAGGTGCACTCCTCGAGCTCGGAGTAGGTCGGGTTGACGATCCAGTCGCCCGCCTTGCGGCCGAGCCGGACGGCCCCGACCGGGCCCGAGAACGGGATGCCGGCCAGCTGCACGGCCGCCGAGGCGCCGTTGATGGCGAGCACGTCCGAGAGGTTCTCCATGTCGGTCGACATGATGGTGGCGACCACGTGGATCTCGTTGCGCATCCCCTTGGGGAACGAGGGGCGCAGCGGCCGGTCGACCAGCCTGGCCGTCAGGATGGCCGTCTCCGACGGCCGGCCCTCACGACGGAAGAAGCCGCCGGGGATCTTGCCGGCGGCGTACATGCGCTCCTCGACGTCCACGGTGAGGGGCATGAAGTCGAGCTGTTCCTTGGGATGCTTGGCCGCCGTGGCGGTGACCAGGAGCTGGGTCTCGCCCAGCCCGATGACGACGGCGCCGCCCGCCTGCTTGGCCAGCTTGCCGGTCTCCAGATAGAGCTCGCGGCCGCCGACGGCGCCTTGCACACGATGAACTGCCATAGATGTGGATCTCTCCCTCTTCCTCTGCCGCCCCGCGCCTGGCGGGGCGAACCCATGCCCGGCCGCGGTCGCGGCCGGAGCGGCCTGCTCGGGCGGGAGCCGGGGGCGAGGTGCCAGTTCTCAGTCGAAAGGCCTGGGCGATGCTCGTGGCTCGGCGTCCAGGGCTCACCACTGACAACTGACATCGGCCGGGGCGATCCCGGTCGGCAGGGTCCTGCTCAGCGCGCCAGGGGCATCACCGTCCTCTGCACCCTGGTCCGTCCACCCCGGTCAGCGGCGCAGCCCGAGGCGCTCGATGAGCGCCCGGTAGCGGGCGACATCGTTGTTCTGGAGGTAGCGGAGCAGCCGCCGGCGGCGGCCGACCATCTGCAGGAGCCCGCGACGCGAGTGGTGGTCGTGCTTGTGGACCTTGAGGTGCTCGGTGAGCCCGTTGATGCGCGTGGTGAGCAGGGCCACCTGGACCTCGGGCGAGCCGGTGTCGCCCTCCTTGGTCGCGTACTCGGTGATGATCTTGGCCTTGTCGTCCTTGACCAGCATGCTGCTGCCTCTCCCATGACGGCTGCGGATTCTGCCCGGGGGCCCCGGCTGGCGCTGTAACGGCGCGGCCAGGGGTCCCGCGTCCCGGACGGTCGCCGGGCCGATCGGCCCAGCCACCCGCGCCAGGGTAGCACGGGCGGGTCGCTGGGCGCCGGAACCCGCTGCTCAGGAGCCCACCGCGGCGGCCAGGACGGCCAGGGCGGCCTCCTCGGCCTCGCCGGCGGCGGTGACGGCGGCGGCCAGGGCGGCCAGCAGGGCCTCGGCGTCGGTGTCGCCGGGGAACTGGTGGCGCCAGCGGTCGCGCAGGGCCCACAGCCGGGCGGCGGTGGCGGCCGCCTCCTCCTGGGCGGCGTCGCCCGCCTCCACCTGGGCCTGGAGCCGGACGGTGAGGCGGCGGGCCTCGGCGAACGGCTCGCGGTCGGCCGGCATGGCCGTCTCGGCCACCACGTGCCAGGCGGCCTCGGCCTCCCGGTAGGCGGCCGCGGCCTTGCCGAGGCCGGGGGCCTCCAGCAGCCCGGCAGCCTCGTCCAGGAACTGGGCGTACAGCCCGCGCAGGTTGCCGCCGCCCCAGCCGACCGGCTCCACGTTCTCGTACACCGACAGGCAGGCGTCGAACAGGCTGACCCGGTCGGCGAACACCTTCGGCCAGGCCTTGGCGTTGCCGCCGTCGGTGAGCAGCCGGGCCCACTTGCGGAAGGCGGGCAGCGAGAACGAGTCGGACCGCTGGGAGAGGTGCTCGACCTGCTCGGCCAGGCCGTCGCGGACGGCCCGGCGCAGCCGGTCGGTGTCCAGCTCGGCGGCCGGGGCGTCCAGCACCAGCAGCCGGTGCTTGTAGGACCCGACCCGGGCCCGGGCCGCGGCCAGGGCGTCCAGCGACACCGTCAGCGGAGCCCGGTTGCGGTCGTCGATCAGCACCGTGCTGGCGGCCTCGTCGATGCCGTAGACGGTCACCGGGGGGCCGCCGTGGCCCTCCAGCCAGGCCGGCAGGTGCCGGTAGCCGAGGAGCTGCTGGTCGGCCCAGGCGATCGCGGGAACGCCCTGGCCGACGGCGGCTCGCAGCTCGTCGTCGGCCCTGCGGGCCGAGCCGGTCTCGTGCATGGCCGCCGGGACGCCCAGGCGGGCGCAGGTCTTGGTGGCCCAGCGGTCCGGGTACTGCCAGGAGTTCCGGAACCCGAACACCAGCGTGCGCACGTCGTGGGCCTTGAACTCCCAGAGGATGTAGCCGGCGCCCAGCCCGCCGCCGGCCCCCAGCACCATGGCCTCGGACAGGGGCTGGCCGGTGTGGGGGGCGACCAGGCCCCGGTTGGCCAGCACCCCGGCGATGGCGTGGGTGTCGGGGTGGACGCCGCCGAGCAGCCGGTAGGAGGCCGGCGGCAGGGCGTTGAGGACGTGGCGCCGGGCGGTGGTGTAGCTCTCCCCCGTCCTGGCCATGCGGGCGCGGATGCGCTCCTTCAGGTGCTTGTGCGCGGTCATCGATGCTCCTTCGGCGGCGGAGCGGCCGGCCGGGCCCACGCCCCGTGCCACCCCGCCGGCGATGGAGTCGACCAGCGCCAGACGATCCCGAGGACAGCCATCCCCTTCGCCCCCGCCATGCCGGGCCGCGTGGGGGCCCGGTCAGGGGGTCGGGCGTGAGAACCCGCCGGTCCGGACTGTACCACCCGGCGGTGACGGGAGCAGCCGTCGGGCCTGGTCGATGTCGGCGCGCATCTGGGCCACGAGCTCGTCCACCCCGGCGAAGGTGGCCTGGCCGCGAAGGTGGTGGGTGAAGCCGACCGACACCTGGTGGCCGTAGAGGTCGGCGTCGAAGTCGAGCACGTGGGCCTCGACCCGCCGGTCGGTGCCGAACTGGGGGTTGGTGCCGACGCTGATCGCCGCCGGCCGGGCGATGCCGTCGGCGTCGTCGGTGAGGTGCCCGGCGTAGACGCCGTCGGCGGGGAGGGCGATCCCGGCGGGGACGGCCAGGTTGGCCGTGGGAACCCCCAGCAGGGGCCGGCCGCGGCGGTCGCCAACGACCACCTCGCCCTCGACCGCGTACGGGCGGCCCAGGGAGGCGGCCGCGGCGGCCACGTCGCCCTCGGCCAGCTCGGCCCGGACCCGGGTGGAGGACACGACCTGGTCGCCGTCGGTGTGCAGGGGCACGGCCACGACCTCGATCCCGCGGGGGCGGCCCAGCTCGGCCAGGAGGGCCGGGTCGCCGGCCGCCTTGTGGCCGAAGCGGAAGTTCTCGCCGACCACCACCGCACGGGCGGCCAGGGCGTCGAACAGCACCTCGGCGGCGAACACCTCGGCCCCGACCTGGGACAGCTCCCTGGTGAACGCCAGCACCAGGACCACGTCCATGCCGGCGGCGCCGAGCAGCTCGACCTTGCGGTCCAGGGTGGTGAGCAACGGCGGCTCGCTCCCGGGCCGGAGCACGGCCAGCGGGTGCCGGTCGAAGGTGACCGCCGCCGCCGGCAGGCCCCGGGCCGCGGCCTCGGCGGCCACCCGGTCGAGCAGGGCCCGGTGCCCCCGGTGGACCCCGTCGAACATCCCCACGGTGGCCACGGCCGGCCCCAGGTCCTCCGGCACGGCCTCGACCCCGTCGAATCGCCTGACGGTCACGCCAGCACCACCTTGGGGCGGGCGCGGCCGGCGCTGTCCTGGATGACGGCGACCAGGCGGCCGTCAGGGCCGACGGCGGCCACCGGGTCGCCGCGGCCCGTCGGGTCGAGGGTCCGGCCGGTGGCCAGGGCGGACGCCTCGGCCGGGGTCAGGGCGCGGACCGCCGCCGGGTCTATCGCCGCCGCCGGCTCGAGCACCGCCGCCGCCAGCTTCCCCTCCTCGGCCAGGTCCTCCAGGCGGTGCGCCTGGTCCTCGGTGAAGCGGCCGACGGCCGTGCGCCGCAGGCCGGCCAGGTGGGCCAGGGTGCCGACGGCCCGGCCCAGGTCGGCGGCCAGGGACCGGACGTAGGTCCCGCCCGAGCAGACCACCTCGACGGTGGCCAGCGGCCGCTCTCCGGCGCTGAAGCCGAGCAGCTCCAGCGCGTGGACCACGATCGGGCGGGGCGCCCGCTCGACCTGCTCGCCCCGGCGGGCCTTGGCGTACAGCCGCTCCCCGCCGACCTTGATCGCCGACACCATCGGCGGGACCTGCTCCTGGGGGCCGACGAAGCCGGCCATGGCGGCGCGCAGGGCCGCCTCGTCGACCGCGTCGGCGTCGGCGGTGGCGGTGACGGTCCCGGCCGCGTCCAGGGTGTCGGTCTCGGCCCCGAAGGCGACCGTGGCCAGGTAGCGCTTGGGCTCGGTGGGCAGGAACGGCAGCAGCCGGGTGGCCCGGCCCAGGGCCAGGACCAGCACCCCGGTGGCCGGCGGGTCGAGGGTGCCGCCGTGCCCGACCCGGCGCTGGCCGGCCAGCCGGCGCACCCGCGCGACCACGTCGTGGGAGGTCATCCCGGCCGCCTTGTCGCAGACCAGCACCCCGTCCACGCCCGGCCGCCCTCCTACCCGGTCAGGCCAACGCCCAGGCCGACCAGCTCCTTGACCAGGGCGGACACCGCCGCCTGGGCGTCGGAGTCGGTGGTGTAGCCGGCGGCGTACTTGTGCCCGCCGCCCCCGAACGAGGTGGCCAGCCGGCCGACGTCGGTGGCCCCCTTGGAGCGCAGGGAGACCTTGTAGCCACTCTCCGGCTGCTCCTTCAGCACGGCGGCCACGTCGCTGGCCCCGTCGGTGCGGACCAGGTCGATCAGGCCTTCGGTCTCGTCCATCTCGACCCCGTGGGCGGCCAGGTCGGCCAGGTCGACCCGGGTCCAGACCAGGGACGCCTCCGGGACCTGGGCGATGCGCCCGAGGGCGTCGGCGACCAGCCGCAGGTAGGCGATGTCGTTGGTCTCGAACACGGCCTTGGCGACCTCGTACTGCTGGACCCCGGCGGCCAGCAGCTCGGCGGCCAGGTGGTGGGTCTCGGGGGTGGTGGCCTGGTACTGGAAGCGCCCGGTGTCGGTGACCAGCCCGGTGTAGAGCGCGGTGGCGATGTCGGTGTCGAGCGGGAGGTCGAGGCGGCGGAGCAGCTCGCGGCAGAGCACGGCGCTGGCCGGCGACACCGGGTCGATCAGGTTGACGTCGCCGAAGCGGGTGTTGGAGGCGTGATGGTCGACGACCACGGTGCGGGCGGCCCCCCGGAAGGCGTCGACCAGGGTGCCGAGGCGGTCGAGCGAGCCGGCGTCGAAGCAGAGGAACAGGTCGGCGTCCAGCGGCACCTTGCCGGGTGGGACCAGCCGGTCCAGCCCGGCCAGGAAGCGGTAGTGGCGGGCGATCACGAACGGCTCCGAGAAGCTCACCACCGCCTCGCGGCCGGCGTTGGCCAGGGCCCGGTGCAGGGCCAGAGCGGAGCCGAGGGCGTCGCCGTCGGGATGGATGTGGCAGGAGATCACCGCCACCTCGGCCTGGGCGATCGCGTCGACGGCCGCCTGCCAGTCCTGCTCCGGGATGCTCACGCGCCTGACCCCTCCTGGTCCGGTACCGGCGGGGTGGCGCCCAGCTCGGCCAGCAACCGGTCGATCCGCGCACCCTGGCCGGGCACGGTGTCGGGAACGAATTCTAGCGTCGGCGCATGACGGAGCCGCAGCTGCGAGGCCACGAAGGTCCGGGCCTGGGGGGCCGAGGAGGCCAGCCAGGCCTCGGCGGCGGCCCGCTGCTCGTCGTCGCCGAGCACGGTGAAGAAGACGCTGGCGTGGTGCAGGTCCTCGGTGACGCGGACGTCGGTGACGGTCATCAGGGCGCCTGGCTGGTCGGCCTGCTCGGCCTCCAGCCATTCGCCGGCCAGCCGCCTGATCGTCTCGGCCAGGCGGCGGGCTCGGGGGTAGCTGGGCTTCGCCATCGGGTTCAGTCCTCGGGTCCGTACATGGTCACGTCGCTGGCCAGCAGCTCGACGCCGGGCGTGCGCTCCGCCTCCCGCTCGGCCGACACCAGCACCCGGCGGGCGTGGAAGCCCTCGCCGGCCACCGTGGCCACCGCCAGGGTGGCCCGCTGGCGCAGGTCCTGATGATCGACCTCGGCGACCGCGCAGTTGAGCTTGCGCAGGGCGGCAGCCAGGCCTTTGACGACCGAGCGCTTGTCCTTCAGCGACTCGGCGTCGGGCAGGCGCAGGTCCAGACGGAGCAGGGCGACGAACATGGCAGCAGGGGTGGCCCGGGGCCGGCCGGCAACGCCGGCCCGGGGCCGTCGGGTTACCGTGGGACCTCGACCATCTCGTAGGCCTCGATCTGGTCGCCTTCCTTGACGTCCTGGAAGTTGTCCAGGCCGATGCCGCACTCGTAGCCGGCGGCGACGCTGCGGGCGTCGTCCTTGAAGCGGCGCAGCGAGCCGATCCGGCCGTCGTAGACGACCACGCCGTCGCGGACCAGGCGGGCCTTGGCCCCCCGGGTGATCTCGCCCGAGGTGACGTACGACCCGGCGACCAGGCCGACCCGGGGCACCCGGAAGGTCTGGCGGACCTCGGCGGTGCCGAGCTGGCGCTCCTCGTACTCGGGGGCGAGCAGGCCCTTGAGGGCCTTCTCGATGTCCTCCACCACCTGGTAGATGACCGAGTACAGGCGGATGTCGACGCCCTCCCGGCTGGCCAGGTCGCGGGCGGCCGGGGTCGGCCGCACCGAGAAGCCGATGATGATGGCCCCCGACACCGAGGCCAGGCTGACGTCGTCCTCGGTGATGGCCCCGGCCGCCTTGTGGAGCACGCGCAGCCGGACCTCGGGGATCTCGATCCGGCCCAGGGCGTCGTCGATGGCCTCGACCGAGCCCATCACGTCGGCCTTGATGATCAGCGGCAGCTCCTGGAGCTGGCCCTCGCGGATCCTGGCGAACAGGTCCTCCAGGCGCGGGGCCCGGCTGGTGGCGATGGCCGCCTGGCGCTGGCGGGCCTCCCGGGTCTGGGAGATCCCGCGGGCGATGCGCTCGTCGGTGACCGCCCTGACCTCGTCGCCGGCGCTCGGCGGGGCCGACAGGCCGATGACCACGACCGGCTGGGCCGGGACGGCGGCGGTGACCTCCTTGCCGTTCTCGTCGAACATGGCCCGGACCCGCCCGAAGGCGGTCCCGGCGGCCACCGCGTCCCCCACGTGGAGGGTGCCCCGGCGGACCAGGATGGTCGCCACCGGGCCGCGGCCCTTGTCCAGGTGGGCCTCGATGACCGAGCCCTGGGCGCGCCGGTCGGGGTTGGCCTTGAGGTTCAGCTCGACGTCGGCGACCAGCAGGATGGTCTCGACCAGGGTGTCGAGGTTCTGCTGGGTCTTGGCCGACACGTCCACGAACTGGGTCTTGCCGCCGTACTCCTCGGCCACCAGGTCGTACTCGGTCAGCTGCTGGCGGACCTTGGCCGGGTTGGCGTCCTCCTTGTCGACCTTGTTGACCGCCACCACGATCGGCACCCCGGCCGCCTTGGCGTGGTTGATCGCCTCAACGGTCTGGGGCATGACCCCGTCGTCGGCGGCGACCACCAGCACGGCCACGTCGGTGACGGCCGCGCCCCGGGCCCGCATGGCGGTGAACGCCTCGTGGCCGGGGGTGTCGATGAAGGTCACCAGGCGGCCGTCGGCGCCCGCCCTGACCTGGTAGGCACCGATGTGCTGGGTGATGCCGCCGGCCTCGCGGGCGACCACGTCGGTGTTGCGGATGGCGTCCAGCAGCTTGGTCTTGCCGTGGTCGACGTGGCCCATGACGGTCACGACCGGCGGGCGGGGACGGAGGTCCTCGTCCTTGTCGGCCTCGGTGTCCTCCCAGCCCTCGATCTCCTGGAGGGCGTCGGCCTCGCTCGGGTCGACGACCTCGATGCGGGCGCCGATCTCCTCGGCCAGCAGGGCGACCGCCTCGTCGGACATCGACTGGGTGGCGGTCAGCATCTCGCCCATCTGCATGAGCACGCGGATCAGGTCGCCGGCGGGCTGGCCGAGACGGTCGGCCAGGTCCTGGACGGTGACCCCGCGGGGCACCCGGACCAGGCCCTCCACCGAGATGTCGGGGTTGGCCTCGATGGTCGGGGCCCCCATGGCCTCGAACTCCTCGCGGCGACGCCCGCCGCGGCGCTTCTTGGGACGCCCGCGGCCGCCGCCGAAGCGGGAGCCGCCGGGACGGCCGAGACCGCCGCCGGGACCACCGGGACGGCCACCGAAGCCGGGGCGGCCACCGCCGCCCGGGCCGCCGGGACGGCCGCCGGGCCCGCCGGGACGGCCACCGCCGACACCGGTGCGGCCGGCGCCGCCGGGACCACCCGGCCGGCCGCCGTAACCGCCGGGACGGCCGGCGCCACCGCCGGGGCCGCCGGGGCCGCCGGG
>DASUPQ010000224.1 GCA_036280995.1 Actinomycetota bacterium
GATGACGCCGGCCAGAAGGTACGACCAGCGGCGATAGAAGGGGGTGTTGGGCTCCATCTCCGCCGAGGATGCTAAACGATATCTCGGGCAATCCCGCAACCGTGGGTCACCACGACCCGTTACCCCCGCCACCGGCACCGCCGCCGACCCCGCCACCGGAGCCGCCGGAGGACGCCCGCACCCGGCCGATGAGTCCGTCAGCAGCACCGGGACGATCAGCGGACACCGGGTCCCACAGCTCCCGGCCGGCGGCAGGGTCCGGCGGTGGCGAACAGGGCCGCCCCCTCGCCGTCGTCCAGGTCGTCGGCCGTCGCCGCCTGATCTCCATGGGGCGGGACCGTGGCACGCGGTAGGATCCGCGATGTCGAGGCCGACCAGGGAGGTCGTGGATGACCACCACCGAGTACCGACAGTTCATCGGCGGCGAGTGGACCGGGGCGAGCGGCGGGGCGACCTTCGAGGACCTCGACCCGTACTCGGGCGAGGTCGTGGCCACGGTCGCCGCCGGCACCCGCGAGGACGCCCGCCGGGCCGTGGAGGCCGCCCAGGCCGCCTTCCCGGCCTGGTCGCAGACGCCGCCGGCCGAGCGCCAGCGGATCTTCCTGGCCGCCGCCGACATCCTGGAGCGCCGCGCCGACGACGTCGTCGGCCTGCTGACCCGCGAGACCGGCTGCGTCACCTACGGGTTCGGGATGTTCCAGATGGGCTTCGTGCCCGGCCTGCTGCGCCAGGCGGCCGCCCTGGCCTACAGCCCGATCGGCCAGATCCTCCCCGCCGACCTGCCCGGGGCCATGGCCATGGGGCTGCGCCGGCCGGTCGGGGTGGTCGGCGCCGTCTTCCCCTGGAACGCCGCCCTGATCCTGTCCGCCCGCGGCATCGCCGCCCCGCTGGCCCTTGGCAACACGGTCGTGGCCAAGCCGTCGGAGGAGTCGCCGTTCGTGGGCGGGCTGCTCTGGGGCGAGATCTTCGCCGAGGCCGGGCTGCCCGACGGCGTCCTCAACATCGTCACCCACGCCCCCGGCGAGGCCGGACCCATCGGCGAGGAGCTGGTCGAGCACCCGGCGGTCCGGCGGCTCAACTTCACCGGCTCCACCGCCACCGGCCGCCTCCTGGCCGAGGCCGCCGGCCGGCACCTCAAGCGGGTCGTGCTCGAGCTGGGCGGCAACAACCCGCTGCTGGTGCTCGACGACGCCGACCTCGACTACGCCGTCGACGCCAGCGCCTTCGGGGCGTTCCTGCACCAGGGCCAGATCTGCATGTCGGCCCGGCGGCTGCTGGTCGACCGGCGGGTCGCCGACCCCTACCTGGAGCGTCTCTCGGCCAAGACGGCCGGCCTCAAGGTCGGCGACCCGGCCGAGCCCGGGGTCGTGATCGGCCCCCTGATCAACCAGCGGGCCCTGGACACGGTGGCCGGGCGGGTCGCCGACGCGGTCGCCGGGGGCGCCAAGGTGCTGGCCGGCGGCGAGCGGGTGGGGAGCTGCTTCCAGGCGACCCTGCTGGCCGACGTGCCCGCCGACAGCGAGCTGGCCCGGCTCGAGACCTTCGGGCCGGTGGCCACCGTCGAGGTCGTCGACGGCGCCGAGGAGGCGGTGGCCCGGGCCAACGACACCGCCTACGGCCTGACCGCCGGGATCCTCACCGGCGACCCCGACCGGGGCCTGGCCCTGGCCGACCGGCTCCAGGTCGGCATCGTCCACGTCAACGACCAGCCGGTCCACGACGAGCCGCAGATGCCGTTCGGCGGGGTCAAGGACAGCGGCTGGGGCCGCTTCGGCGGCCAGGCCGCGATCGACGAGTTCACCGAGCTCAAGTGGGTGACGGTGCAGAGCGGCACCCGGCCGTTCCCGTTCTAGGCCGGCCGCTGACTCCGGAGGAACGATGATCGCCCGAATCTGGAAAGGCGCCGTCCGCCGGCGCGACGGCGACGCCTACGCCCGCTACATGCAGGACACCGGCGTGGCCGGCTACGCCCGGACGCCCGGCAACCGGGGCGTCTGGATGCTCCGCCGCGACGTCGGCGACCGGACCGAGTTCGTCATGTTCACGCTCTGGGACTCGCTGGAGGCCGTGAAGGCCTTCGCCGGCGACGACTACGAGACGGCCGTCTTCTACCCCGAGGACGAGCGGTTCCTGGTCGAGCGCGAGCTGGTGGCCACCCACTACGAGGTCGACACCCATGCCGGGCCCGGCATGGGGTGACGGCTACAGGATCCGGCTCAGGAACGTCTTGGTGCGCTCGTGCTGGGGGTTGGCGAACACCTCGGTCGGCACCCCCTCCTCGACCACCACCCCCTGGTCCATGAACACCACCTTGTCGCCGACCTCGCGGGCGAAGCCCATCTCATGGGTGACCACGATCATGGTCATGCCGTTCCTGGCCAGCTGCTTCATCGCCTCCAGGACGTCGCCGACCAGCTCCGGGTCGAGGGCCGAGGTCGGCTCGTCGAACAGCATCAGCTTCGGGTCCATGGCCAGGGCGCGGGCGATGGCCACCCGCTGCTGCTGGCCGCCCGACAGCTGGGCCGGGTAGACGTCGGCCTTCTCGCCCAGCCCGACCTGCTCCAGCAGCTGCCGGGCCCTGGTCCTGGCCGCGTCCTTGGACACCTTCCTGACCTGGCAGGGCGCCTCGCAGACGTTCTCAAGGGCCGTCATGTGGGGGAACAGGTTGAACCGCTGGAACACCATGCCGATCTCGGCCCGCGACTTGGAGATCTCCTTCTCCTTGAGCTCGTAGAGCTTGTCGCCCTCCTGCCGGTAGCCGACCAGGTGCCCGTCGACCCACAGCCGGCCGGCGTTGATCTTCTCCAGGTGGTTGATGCAGCGCAGGAAGGTCGACTTGCCGGAGCCGGACGCGCCCAGCAGGACCACCACCTGGCCGGGGAGCACCTCCATGTCGATGCCCTTGAGCACCTCGAGCTGACCGAAGCGCTTGTGGACCGCCTCGGCCTTCACCATCGGGGTCCCGTCCCCGGGACCGGAGGCGGCGCCGCCGCCGAGATCAGTGGCCATGTCCAATATTCTCCGCCTGCGCGCGGGCCCGAGCCTGCCCGGTGCCGAACCCCTTGCTGAAGTATCGCTCGATATAGAACTGGCCCACCATCAGCACGCTGGTCAGGGCCAGGTACCACAGGCAGGCCGCGACCAGCATCGGGAACACCTGGAAGGTCCGGGCCCCGATGGCCTGGAGCTGGAAGAACAGCTCGTTGGTGACCGGGACGAAGGCGAGCAGCGAGGTGTCCTTGAGCATGGCGATGGTCTCGTTGCCGGTCGGGGGGACGATCACCCGCATGGCCTGGGGCAGGACGATCCGGCGCAGGGTCGGCCCGCGGCCCATGCCGAGGGCGTGGGCCGCCTCCTGCTGGCCCGGGTCGACCGCCTTCATGCCCGCCCGGACGATCTCGGCCATATAGGCCGCCTCGGACAGGGCCAGCCCCAGTAGGCCGGCCATGAAGCCGGTCAGGATGGTGCGGGCGTCGAGGCCGAAGAAGCGGGCGTCGAGGTCGATCCCGACCAGGTTGCCGAGCTGGCGGTCGAACGGCAGCCCGAACTCGTAGCGGCCGTAGAGGATGCCCAGGTTGCCGAACAGGACCAGCAGCACGACCCGGGGCACGGCCCGGAAGAACCAGGTGTAGAGCCACGCCGCCCCGGACAGGATGGGGTTCGGGGACAGCCGCATCATGGCGATCACGACCCCGAGCGACACCCCGATGACCATCGCCAGCACGGTCATGAGCAGCGTCGTCCGCACGCCCTCGATGACCGGTGGGCGGAACATGTTGTCGAACATGAACTGCCACTGGAAGGCGTCGTTGGTCACCAGCATGTGGACGAACATCGCGGCCACGACGGCCAGGACGACGATCGCCACCCACCGGCCCGGGTGCCGGACGGGCACGGCCGTGATGGCCTCGGGCTGTGCCCGCTCCGGCGTCTTCGTCTCGGTCATGCCCCGCCCCCGGTTCCGCGGCTCAGGGGTTGACGGCGGGGTCGGTGATGGCCCCGGCCTCGACACCCCACTTCTCGAG
>DASUPQ010000225.1 GCA_036280995.1 Actinomycetota bacterium
ACGCCGAGGGCTGAGCGGCGTCAGCGGCCGGCCGGGACGCCTTCCGAGTCCCGGATCGCCGCCAGGCGCCGGTCGACGGCGGCCCGGTGCTCGGGTCGGGCCACCTCCCCCAGGTCGGCCAGCATCGAGCGCACGCGCGCCAGCACCTGGCCGTACCCCTCCGCGTACTGCACCAGCTCGTCGACGGCCACGGCCAGGAACTCCTCCCACCCGACCACCGGGAGCAGCAGCCGCAGCCGGCCGTCGTCGTCGGCCAGCCGGCCGGTGGGGAACGGCCGGGTGGCGAGCCGCCGCAGCAGGTCGTGGAGCTGGTCGATCGCCTGCAGGGCGGTGGTCGGGTCGTTGACGCCGGGGGAGAGGGCCCGGTCGGCGATGTCGGCGAGCTGGCGGAAGCCGAAGGCCACGTCCTGCTCCATGGTCCGCTCCCGGCCGAACTTGATGGAGGCGACCAGGCGGTCGTCCTCGGAGCCGTCGGTCCGGCCGAGGACCTCAAGCAGCGAGGCGCCGGCGGGGACGAAGTCGCCGACCCGCGGGACCAGGGCCAGGACGCAGCCGACCTCGGCGGCCCGCCGGACCAGGGACCGCTCGTCCACCAGCACGACCACGCCGGGTCGAGGCGCCGGGACGGTTCGGGCCGGCGCCGAGGCCGGCCGGGGCGGGCCCGGGTCGCCGCCGTCCTCCGGGTAGCGGCGGTCCAGCTCCGCCCGGGTCTCGCGCCCGATCCCGGCGATGATCGAGGCGGCCCGGATCGAGTTGGTGATGTGGTGGATGTAGTAGAGGAAGATGCCGACACTCAGCAGGACGAGCCCGACGGCGACCGTGGTGGCCAGCTGGGGGACAAAGGGCGAGCCCTCGAAGCTGCTGCGCACCGTCCGCAGCACCATCATGGCGTACACGAAGGTGGCCGTGAACACGCCGAGGGCGAGCTGGTTGGCCCGGTCGCGCAGGAACGTCCGCAGCACCCGCGGCGAGAACTGGCTGCTGGTGAGCTGCAGGACCACCACCGTGATGGAGAAGACCAGGCCGGTGAAGGTGATCATCGAGGAGGTGATGGTGGACAGCAGTGTTCGGGCCGCCTCCGGGCCGCCGGTGAACACCAGCGGCGACCCGGCCTGGCCCAGCCGCTGGTCGATCGTGGTCAGCAGCATGGCCAGCCCGATCGCGACCGCCACGCAAGCCGCCGGCACCAGCCAGAAGCTGGAGCGGACCGTCTCTCGAAGGTGGGCGGGGCGCACGACCGCGACCCTAGCCCGGACCGGGTTGGCGCACCGTCACCTCGGCGGTCTCGGAGGCGATCTCGATGCCCTCGGCGTCCAGGCGGTCCCAGACGCGGCGGGTCATGGCGTCCTTGACCGAGCGGGCGGTGCGCACCGGGACCACGAAGCGGGCCGACAGCTCCATCCAGTTGTCGGTGGCGCGGGCGAACACCCGCGGCTCCAGCTCGGCCCGCGGCACCGGGTAGCGGCGGGTCATGGTCCGCATCGCCTCCTCGGCGCCCTCGGCGCCGGAGGCCCGCACCGCCTCCTGGTGCAGGATCCGCTCGGCCGCCCGCCAGTCGCTGCGGTAGGCGATCGGCACGGTCAGCTCCTCCCAGATGAACTCGAACACCGACGAGTAGTTGTAGACCGGCTCGGTGAAGGTCGCCTTGTTGGACACGGCCACGATGCGGCCGGTGTGCTGGCGGCCCTTGACCCACGAGGCGTCCTCGGCGGCCGACCCGATCTCCAGGATCTTGGTCCGCAGCGGCGTCAGGTCGATCACGTCGCCCTGCACCCCACCCATCTGGATGCGGTCGCCGACCCGAAAGATACGCCCCGAGACGACGTTGACCCAGCCGGCCAGGGCGCCGATGACCTCCTGCATGGCGAAAGCCACCCCGGCCGCGGCCAGGCCGAGGACCACGCCGATGCGGCCGGCGAACGCCCGCCAGATGAGCGCGACGGCCACGATCGCCACCAGCCCGACCAGGTAGTGCACGGCCTTGCGGGTGTAGTAGCGGCTGTAGGGGTCGGCCACCCGCCAGGCGGCCAGCCGCCCGAGCGCCACCGCCAGCAGCACGGCCAGGGCCAGCACGGCGGCCGTGCTGACCAGCTTGCCTGGGACGGTCCGGTTGTCGAGCAGCAGGTCGATGAGCACGTTGCCTCCCGGCCCTCGGGCCAGCGACGTCCATCCGACCACGGTAGCGGTCGGGGCCGCCGCCGTCGTTGCGGCCGGCGAACGGTCAGGTGACGGCCTGTTGTCGACGCGGATAGGTGGGCTCGCGGGCGGCGACCCTGGTCCTGGCAACCGAGACAAGGGAGGTCAACGACCATGGGCAAGACCGCACGCGCCCCGAGCTGGATCAACGTGGCCATCGGCATGTGGGTGCTGGTGAGCCCCTGGCTGCTCGGGTTCACCGAGTCCGGCGGGGCGACAGCGAACGCAGTCGTCACCGGGCTTGCCATCACCATGGTGGCCACCCTCGCGGTGGCCAGGTCGTCGCCGAGCGCATCGTGGGGCAACCTGCTCCTGGCCATCTGGCTGTTCGTCTCACCGTGGGTGGTGGGCTACACCGAGTTCCGCTCGGCGTCCCGCAACGCCTGGTTCATCGCCGTGATGGTGGCCCTGTTCGCGTTCATGACGCTGATCACCGCGTCCCCGGAGCGTGACGACCGGCGCTTCCCGCTGGACACCCGCTGAACCGGCCTCCGGCAGGGGGATCAACCGGGGCCGCCAGGCGCTACGGCAAGCTTTCGCGTACCGCGCGGTCAGATGACGACTGGTCCCGCCCGGCGGCGACGGGCAAGCACCCATGGCCGACGAAGTGCGCGACCAGTGGTGTAGAGGAGTCGTCATGCAGCCGATCAGCGATCGGGAGCCAGCCGGGATGGTGGTGGGTTCTCATGCCAGCTACCGGGCCGCCCGGCAGGAGCCGACAGCCTTGTCTCCCACGGGTTCCCGCCCGATCGGGTCTCGGTCCGGGTCCGCGGGCTGCGGATGGTGAGACGCGGCCTCACCACCGACACCTCTCTCCGGCGCGTCTCCGGCGCGCCGCGCGTGGGGGGCTGCTGGTGGGGGCGATCGGCGGCCTCCTCGGGCTGTGGGTAGCGGGTGTCGTGCCCGCCCTCCCGGCCGGGACCGTCCTGGCGGCCGGCGGCGCCGTGGCGTGGGCGGCCGTTGGGGTCGCGGGCGGGGTCGGGGTGCCCGCCCTTCGGGCTCGATGGCAGGGCCAGACCGGCGTGGAGATGCTGGAGGCGGACGGCTACGACGTCGCGGTCGACGACCGGCTCGGCGAGGCCGCCCGTCGCCTGCTGTACCTGGTGCACCGCCGACCCGACGAGCCCGGCTCCGCCATTCCCTGGAACCACCCCAGGTCCGATCCAGCGCCGGGAACCGCCACCGACGACAGCATCATCGACCATGGTGGCCACCAGCAATGAGGCCGGTCAGCCAGCGGCGCCGAGCACGAAGAGGGTGAGCTCGGGCGGGCAGTTGAACCGGGCGGGGATCCGGCTCATCCCCACGCCCCGGCTGACGTAGAGGTGGTTGCCAGGCCGCCCGTAGCCGGCGATCCAGCCGTCCACGTGCACCTCGTCCTCCTCCAGCAGCGCCAGGTAGGACCAGTCGGGCAGGAGCGGCAGCCCGAGCTGCCCGCTGTGGTGTGGCCGGCGACGGCCAGGGCGCGCTGCCGGCCGGCAGGGCGGGGAACGAGTCGGGATTGTGCATGAACACCAGCCGGGGTGCGCCCGCCGGTACCTGGGCGACCGCCACCGCCGGCCGATCCCGCCCAGGGATGTGCGGGCCGACCCCGACCAGGTACAGCGGCCGGCCGCCGGCACCGGATGGCGCCGGCAGCGCCACGGCCTCGTTCTGCAGGACCCGGATGCCGGCGTCCTCCAGCGCCTCGCGGAGCTCGTCGGCGGTGCCGCCGAGGGCGTCTAGGTCGGGATCGTCCGGCCGCGACGAGCGGCCGGACGATCCCGACGGCGGTGGCGATCTTGGGGGCGGGGTCGGAGGCCGCGTGGTAGACGACGTCCCCGCCCAACAGCACGGCAGCCGGTGGCCGCTCGACCAGCCGGGCCACCCATGCGCCGGGTGGTGCCCTCGTTGCCGAGCCACATCCCCACCTGCACGTCGCACAGAAACGCCACCGTGCGACCCCCCCAGCCGGCAGGCAGGCCGGGGATCGCGGCACGCGCCCGCTCCTCGTCAATCAGGCGCGGCTCGATCCCGAAGCCCTACACCAGCAGCACCAGGCCGAGCACCCCAAGCCCGATGACCACGGCCCGCCGCAGCCTGCGGCCCCTACGAACCCGCACCGGGACCCGTACTCATCCGCATTCCTGGAGCCCTCCCTGGCTGACGGCGGCCTGTCGGCCGACGAGCACCAGGCCATCGGCGCCTACGAGCAGCGCCTGTTTCGCGGCGAATGGGCTGGCGCCCGAGCCCTGCCATCGCCAGCAGGTCTGCTCGACGTCAGGATCGATGCCAGGACGGTTGGGGCGATCGGGGAGGCAAACCCCCTGATGAGGACGCCCCCAACGACCAGGTGCATGGCGATCAGGGCGACGGCTGCGGCGCCGTCGGCAAGGTAGCTGGGTCCGAGCATCGAGATGGCGAGGGCGGTGCTGCCGACGAACGGCCACCAGCCGGCGGTTTTCGCGCTGCGGGCCAGCAGCCGGTGAACACCCCAGGCCGCCAGGCCGGCCAACACCGTCGCCACGAGCACCTCGACTGGTCCGACCCGATTCGGGTCGGGGTCCTTGCTGACGGTCAGCTCGACGCCGAGCAGCCGGACGACCGCCCAGACGACGAGGCCGGCGGCCGCCGCGACGGCGATGACTCCCGCGCTCCTTCGTGCTGACAAGCTCATCGTCCCTGCTCCTTTCCAAGGTCAACGTCCAGTACCGGTGCGCTGTCCAGGGCAACACGCCTGCTCGAGCCTCGGCCGGGTGCAGGGCCCGGTTCCCCAGCACCACCCGAGCACCGCCGGCACGACGACCAGCCAGCCGGGCGCCCGAGGTCGATGGCCAGGACGATCACGAACCCCTCCCACAGCGCAATCAGGGTGAAGCCGACGTGCTCCATATACGGCAACCGCCATCCCTGGCTCCGCCGCTGAAGCAGCCTGCGGGCCGAAGGC
>DASUPQ010000226.1 GCA_036280995.1 Actinomycetota bacterium
ACGGCCTTGGCCTGCGGCTCGAGGAATACCGGCTTGGGCATGACTGCCTGGTCCTCCTCCTCCTGGCCGCAGCTGTGGTGCTCAGCGAGCCGCCCGACCGCCGTAGTCGTCCCGTTGCCAGGCCAGCTCCCGGGCCATGGCAAGCCAGGCGTTGGCTTGGGCGACCTTCAGTTCAGCGCGCCGCAGGTGCTTCTCGATGTCGATGTTGGACCGGCCCTGCTCAGCATCGATCTCGTCGTAGAGTGCCTCGCCATGGGATAGCGCCTCATAACCTCGTTGCATGGCGTCGTCCCAGGTCAGCTCCCGCCACTCCGACATGGCCCACCACCCTCGTCAGGTCCATCAGGACCTTCTCGCCCAGAACGACTGCTGCCAACGTGAGTATGCCAAGCGGCTGTGCCTCGCGCCGCGGCCGGCTGGCAGTGCCGATCGACTGGCTGGCCACCACCTCCCTCCAGCGCCTACGATCCGGCACAGGTCCTCCGGTCTGGTGGCGGCCGGCTGACCCGCCTTGTGGAGCTTGCACCCCCGCCACCCATCAGGCACCCACCTGTCAGGGCAGGATGGCGGCATCTAACGCCGAGGAGATCAACGCGGATGCTGAGCGCGTACGTGCTCATCCTGACCGAGGTCGGCAAGGTCGCGCACGTCGCCCAAGCGCTCAATGATCTCGATGGTGTGGAGTTGGCCGAGGACATCACCGGCCCCTACGACGTGATCGCTAGGATCCAGGCGCCCGGTCTGGATCAGCTGGGCCGGCTGGTGGCCGCCCGCATCCACGTCGTGGACGGCGTCACCCGCACCCTGACCTGCACGGTGCTCCGTCGGTAGCCGCACCATCGGTCACCGCCGCCCGAACTCGAACTACCGTGCAGCTGTGGCCGTGCAGGCATGGAGGACGCCGAAAGATTCAGCGCCCAGGGCAGCTGTCGGCGGCGCGTATGCTCGCTCGGCCGCAGTGGCGGGTGACAGGCGAACGATGCAGCGTGGAGTGAGCGGTGAACCATCGATGACTGAGGGCTATGACCCGCCGGTTGACCGGGATGCCTTCGACAGTCTGCCTGGGCTGCCCCGGGCCGTGCCGCATCCAGGGGACCTGTTCGCGACCCTGCAGCGGGTCATCGACGCCACCCTGGGAGTGTTCCAAGTGGACGGGGCGAGCCTGGCCTTGGAGCATGAGGACGGCTCGCTGCGCTGGGTGGTGGTCACCGACGGCGCCGCCAGGCTGCTGGAGGACACCCAGCGTGAGCTTGGGGAGGGACCCGGCCTGGCCGCCTATGACGACGCGGTGGCCGTGACGGTCGTCGACCTGGCCACCGAGCGGCGCTTTGCCCGGCTGGCCGCGGTGGTGACCCCACGAGGGCTGCACGGGGTGCTGGCGGTGCCGGTGGTGGTTGCCGGCCGGCCGGTGGGGGCGCTGTCGGTGTATGCCACCGAGTGGTGTCCCTGGTCGGGAATTGATGTGGCTGCGCTGTGTGCCTACGCCGGGGTGGTCGCCGAGCTGGTGGCAGCCAGCATGGCGCTGGAGGCCCGGGACGCCGAGGTGGCCGAGCTGACCCAGGCGTTGACCGCTCGGGTCTGGGTGGAGCAGGCCAAGGGGGCGCTGGTGGCCACCGAGGGGCTGGACCCGGCCGCGGCCAGCGAGCGGCTGCGTGTCCGTGCGGGGGCGTCGCAGCGCACTGTGGCCGACGTGGCCCGTGAGGTGGTGCAGGATGCCCAGCGGGACCGGACCGCGATGATCGCGGCCGAGCGAGCTCGCTCCCGGGCGGCCGAGGCTCGGGCCGAGCACGCCGAGGCGGCGCTGGAGGCCGCCCAGGCTGCGGCCGACGAGAACGACGGTGGGGCGGACGGGCCGGCCGCCACCCCCGACGACCAGCAGCGCTGAGCCGTGCCGGCGGTGGCTGTAGCACGCGATCCAGAAGAACACGGCCAGCCGGGCCTGCTCGACGGTGGCCCAGCGGACGCCGAGCTCGTCCTCACCTGGAGCGTCCGGCTCCGTTGAGCAGGATGAAGGTCCGACCTCCATAGCGTCAGCCTGGTCTCGGCTTGAGAAGCGGCGCCCGCGGCTGGTTGCCCGTTTCGGGCCTGTCTTGCCTGGGCGGGGTTCAACGGTGATCCTTGCACTGTTCCCTCGGCGTTCATCCTGTTGCCACAAGGGAGTTGGCGCATGGCTGAGGCACCGGAGCTCCCTGCTGATCCGCTCACCTCGTTCCCCAGTCGGGCGGAGGTGGTCCAGCCCGATCCGGCGCGGTCGCGGCAGCCGCGGGTGGGGGTGGTGCTGGCCGCGGGCCAGTCCGAGCGGCTGGAATCGGTCACCGGGGGTGGCTCCAAGGCGCTGCTCCGGCTGGGGGGGCTGAGCCTGGTCGAGCGGGCGGTGCGGTCCCTGCTGGCCGCTGGGCTGGAGCGGGTCCTGGTGGTGGTCGGCCACGACCCCGGACCGGTCGCGACGGTTGT
>DASUPQ010000227.1 GCA_036280995.1 Actinomycetota bacterium
AGGTCGTGGTGGTGGCCGGGGAGACGGGGTCGGGGAAGACGACCCAGCTGCCGAAGATCTGCCTGGAGCTGGGACGGGGTGCGCGGGGGATGATCGGGCACACCCAGCCGCGGCGGCTGGCGGCGCGGACGGTGGCCGAACGGATCGCGCATGAGCTGCGGACGCCGCTGGGGGAGACGGTCGGGTACCAGGTCCGGTTCACGGACCGGGTGGGCAGGGATACGCGGGTCAAGCTGATGACCGACGGGATCCTGCTGGCCGAGCTGGAGCGGGACCGGACGCTGCGGCGCTACGACACGATCATCATCGACGAGGCCCACGAGCGCAGCCTCAACGTCGACTTCCTGCTCGGGTACCTGGCGCGGCTGCTGCCGCGGCGGCCCGACCTCAAGGTGATCATCACCTCGGCGACGATCGACCCGGAGCGGTTCAGCCGGCACTTCGGCGGGGCTCCGGTGGTGGAGGTGTCCGGGCGGACCTACCCGGTCGAGGTCCGGTACCGGCCCCTCGGGGAGGAGCCGGACGACGACCGCGACCAGACCCAGGGGATCCTGGACGCGGTCGACGAGCTGTGCCGGGAGGGGCCCGGCGACATCCTGGTCTTCCTCAGCGGCGAGCGGGAGATCCGCGACACCGCCGACGCCCTGCGGGGTCACGCCTTCCCGAGGAGCCCGGGTGGGGTGGAGGTGCTGCCGCTGTACGCCCGGCTGGCCGCGGCCGAGCAGCACCGGGTGTTCCGGCCCCACGCCGGGCGGCGGGTGGTGCTGGCCACCAACGTGGCCGAGACGTCGCTGACCGTCCCGGGCATCAAGTACGTGGTCGACCCGGGCACGGCCCGGATCTCCCGCTACAGCCACCGGTCAAAGGTGCAGCGCCTGCCCATCGAGCCGGTGTCGCAGGCCTCGGCCAACCAGCGCAAGGGCCGCTGCGGGCGCACCTCCGACGGCATCTGCATCCGCCTCTACCCAGAGGACGACTTCGCCGGCCGGCCCGAGTTCACCGAGCCGGAGATCCTGCGCACCAATCTGGCCTCGGTGATCCTGCAGATGACGGCGCTGCGCCTGGGGGACGTGGCCGCCTTCCCCTTCATCGACCCGCCCGACCGGCGCAGCGTCAAGGCCGGGGTGGACCTCCTCGGTGAGCTGGGCGCCCTCGAGGGCGGCCGGCTGACCACAGTGGGCCGGCGGCTGGCCCAGGTCCCGGCCGACCCCCGCCTGGCCCGGATGCTGCTGGAGGCCGGGCGGCTCGGCTGCGCCCGCGAGGTGCTGGTGATCGTGGCCGCCCTGTCCATCCAGGACCCGCGCGAGCGCCCGGCCGAGAAGCAGGAGGCGGCCGACGAGCAGCACCGCCGCTTCGCCGACAAGGGCTCCGACTTCCTGACCTGGCTGAACCTCTGGCGCCACCTGCACGAACGCCAGGCCGAGCTGTCCTCGAACCAGTTCCGCAAGCTGTGCCGGGCCGAGTTCCTCAACCACCTGCGGGTGCGGGAGTGGCAGGACCTCCACGGCCAGCTCCGCTCGGTCGCCCGCGACCTCGGCATCCGGCTCAACCGGCCCGGCGAGGAGCCCGACGCCGACCGCATCCACACCGCCCTGCTGGCCGGGCTGCTCAGCCACATCGGCCTCAAGCAGGGCGACACCCGCGAGTACCTGGGCGCCCGCGGCACCCGGTTCGCCATCTTCCCCGGGTCGGCGCTGGCCCGGAAGCCGCCCCAGTGGGTGATGGCGGCCGAGCTGGTCGAGACCTCGCGGCTGTGGGGGCGGGAGGCGGCCGCCATCAAGCCCGAGTGGGTCGAGCCGCTGGCCGCCCACCTGGTCAAGCGGACCTACGCCGAGCCGCACTGGTCGAGGTCGCGCGGGGCGGTGATGGCCTCCGAGCGGGTGACCCTCTACGGGGTGCCGATCGTCGTTGACCGGCAGGTCAACTACGGGTCGATCGACCCCGAGGTGGCCCGCGAGCTGTTCATCCGCCACGCCCTGGTCGAGGGCGACTGGGAGACCTCGCACGAGTTCTTCGCCCGCAACCGGCGGCTCCTGGCCGAGGTCGAGGAGCTGGAGCACCGGGCCCGCCGCCGCGACATCCTGGTCGACGACCACACCCTGTTCGACTTCTACGACCAGCGCATCCCCGACGAGGTCGTCTCGGCCCGCCACTTCGACGCCTGGTGGAAGCGGGTCCGCGAGCAGCGGCCCGACCTGCTCGACTTCGAGCGCTCGATGCTGATCGCCGACGCCGCCGGCGCGCCCGACGCCGTCGACTACCCCGACACCTGGGTCCAGGACGGGCACCGCCTGCGGCTCACCTACCAGTTCGAGCCGGGCAGCGACGCCGATGGCGTCACCGTCCACGTCCCCCTGGCCGTGCTCAACCAGGTCGACCCGGACGGCTTCGACTGGCAGGTCCCCGGGCTGCGCCAGGAGCTGGTCACCGAGCTGATCCGCTCGCTGCCCAAGGCGGTCCGGCGCAACTTCATCCCAGCCCCCAACTGGGCCGCCTCGGCCCTGGAGCGGATCGGCCCGGGCGACGGGCCGCTGCTGGAGGCGCTGGCCCGCGAGCTGGAGCGGGCCGGCCCGGTCGAGGTCCCGCCCGGCGAGTTCGACCTGGCCAAGGTGCCCGAGCACCTGCGCATGACCTTCCGGGTCGTGGACCGCGGGAGCCGCGGCCCGGCCCGGGTGGTCGGCGAGGGCAAGGACCTGGACGAGCTCAAGCAGCGGCTGGCCCCGCGGATGCGGGCCGCCATCGCCGCCGCCGCGCCCGGCCTGGAGCGGGAGCGGGTGACCACCTGGGACCTCGGCCCCCTGCCCCGGGTGGTGGAGGAGCGCCGCTCCGGCCGGATCGTCAGGGGGTTCCCGGCCCTGGTGGACGAGGGCGGCGGGGTGGCCGTGCGCCTGCTGGAGACGGAGGCCGAGCAGGCCGCCGCCATGTGGGCCGGCACCCGGCGGCTGCTCCTGAACGCCATCGGATCGCCCGTGAAGTACGTGCTCGGCCGCCAGACCAACCAGGCCAAGCTCACCCTGAGCCGCTACCGCCACGGCAGCGCCACCGACCTGTTCGCCGACTGCCTGGCCGCCGCGGCCGACGACCTGATCGCCGCCAACGGCGGCCCGGCCTGGGACGAGCCCGGGTTCCGGCGCCTGCTCGACGCGGTCCGGGGCGAGCTCGCCGACGCCACCCTGGACGTGGTCAACCGGGTCGAGCGGGTCCTGGCCGTGGCCGGCCAGGTCGAGGGCCGACTGGCCGAGCTGACCAACCCGGCGTTCGCTCCCGCCACCGACGACGTCCGTGCCCAGCTCGACGCCCTCATCTACTCCGGCTGGGTCACCGCCACCGGCCGCCACCGGCTGCCCGACGTGCTGCGCTACGTCCGGGCCATGCTCCAGCGCCTCGACCGCCTCCCCGGCGACCTGGCCGCCGACGCCGCCCGCATGGAGAGCATCGACCGCGTCACCACCGCCTGGCGCCAGCTCGCCGACCTTCCCCCCGGCGCCCGTCCCCCGGCCGAGGCCCTGGACGAGATCCGCTGGATGCTGGAGGAGCTGCGGGTGAGCTACTTCGCTCAGGCGTTGGGTACCGCCAGGCCGGTGTCCGAGCAGCGGGTGCTGCGGGCGATCGACCGGGCACGGCGCACACCTTGACGAGCGGGCACGGGGCAAAGATTCTCCTTGAGGAGAAACGGCAACGGCCCCACCCGCATGCGGGTGGGGCCGTGGTGGCGTCGTGCTACTGCGCCTCGATCGGCCGCACGTTGGCGGCCTGCGGGCCCTTGGGGCCCTGGGCCACGTCGAACTCGACGGCCTGGCCTTCGTTCAGCGAGCGGTAGCCGCTCGTCTGGATGGCGCTGAAGTGCACGAAGACGTCCTCGCCGGACTCGGGCTGGATGAAGCCGTAGCCCTTGTCAGCGTTGAACCACTTCACGGTGCCAACAGTCATGGATGCTTGTCCCTCCCTCCGTCAACTCGGAGGTCACGATCAACGTCGGTCCGTCCTGGCGCCGACGGCAGAGGACAAGCTCGACTCCGTAGCGAAAGCCAAACGTTGAACCTGTGCGGCCCGCAGCCTAGCAGATCGCGCAACCACGGCGCGCGTGGTAGCCCTCACGACAGCCATCGACAAGGAGGTCGCAGGGGCGCGCCCTGGTCCTGAACCGCACCCTCAGGCCGTCCCCGGCCGAGTCCAACACCGAGGCCCGGCCGGGGTTACCCGCCCCGTCTCGCTGGGAACGGGTACCGGCAGCTCACGAGGGGCGGCAGAGCAGCGACGGCTCGTGGGAGGGACCACATGAACGCCACCGCCACCCCGGCCACCGGACGCTGGACGCCGCGCCGGATCGCCATCTGGGGCCGCCGTCGCCCTGCTGGGTGCCGTCGCCTGGGGGATCCTGGCCCTGGCCAGAGGCGAGACGGTCAACGCGGTCTGGCTGATCGTGGCCGCCCTCTGCTCGTACGCGATCGCCTACCGCTTCTACGCCCGCTTCATCGCCACCCGGGTGCTGGAGGTCGACGACGGGCGGGCCACCCCGGCCGAACGGCTCGACAACGACGTCGACTTCCAGCCGACCGACCGGCGGGTGCTGTTCGGCCACCACTTCGCCGCCATCGCCGGGGCCGGCCCGCTGGTCGGCCCCGTTCTGGCCGCGCAGATGGGCTACCTGCCGGGCACGATGTGGATCATCTTCGGGGTGATCTTCGCCGGCGCCGTCCAGGACATGGTGATCCTGTTCTTCTCGATGCGGCGCGACGGCAAGAGCCTGGGGCAGATGGCCCGGGACGAGATCGGCCCTCTGGGCGGCGCGGCCGCCCTGGTGGCCGTGTTCGCCATCATGATCATCCTGCTCGCCGTGCTCGCCCTGGTCGTGGTCAACGCCCTGGCCGACTCCCCCTGGGGCACCTTCTCGCTGGCCATGACCATCCCGATCGCCCTGATCATGGCTTCTACCTGCGGGTGCTGCGGCCGGGCCGGGTGCTGGAGACGACCGCCATCGGGGTCGGGCTGCTGCTGGTCGCGATCGTGCTCGGCGGCGTCATCGACCACTCCAGCCTGGCCCCGGCGTTCACCCTGTCGCCCAAGACCCTGGTCGTCTGCCTGGTCGTGTACGGGTTCGCGGCCTCGGTGCCCTGATCGCCTCGGGCACCACGCCCAAGCTGATCGAGAAGGAGTCGCAGGTCCGCATGGTCGGCTACGGGGCCATGCTGACCGAGTCGTTCGTCGCCGTGATGGCCATGATCGCCGCGTCCATCCTCGACCAGGGCCTGTACTTCGCCATGAACGCGCCCCCGGGGGTGGTTGGGACGACCGTCCAGTCGGCCTCGGAGGCGGTCACCAACCTCGGCTTCACCATCACCCCCGACCAGCTCCAGGCCGCGGCCCAGCAGGTCGAGGAACAGACGCTGATCGCCCGCACCGGCGGCGCGCCCACCCTGGCCGTCGGCATGTCGACCATCTTCTCGGGCGCGTTCGGCGGGGACGCCCTCAAGGCGTTCTGGTACCACTTCGCGATCATGTTCGAGGCCCTGTTCATCCTCACCACGGTCGACGCCGGCACCCGGGTCGGGCGCTTCATGCTCCAGGACACCCTGGGCAACGTCTGGAAGCCCATGGCCCGGCCGTCGTGGCGGCCCGGCGTCTACCTGACCAGCGCCATCGTCGTCGGGGCGTGGGGCTACTTCCTGTGGGTCGGGGTCACCGACCCGCTCGGCGGGATCAACCAGCTGTTCCCGCTGTTCGGGATCGCCAACCAGCTGCTGGCGG
>DASUPQ010000228.1 GCA_036280995.1 Actinomycetota bacterium
CGGGCGGCGGCGCCGACGGGGTCGCCGACGACCCGCGGGCGGCCGGTCCCGCCCCCGGCCGGCCGCACCAGCGCCTCCCCGGTGGCCACGGCCGCCTGCACCCGCACCGGCGCCCCGCCGGCCGCCGCCGCGGTCAGGGCGTCGCGCACGGCCAAGGCGGCCCGCACGGCCCGTTCGGGGTCGTCGTCGCGGGTCCGGGGGATGCCGAACACGGCCACGGTGCGCCCGCCCACGGGCTCCTCGACCACCCCGCCGTGGGCCTCGACCTCGGCCCTGACCAGGGCCAGCGGGCCCGACAGCAGCCGCCCGGCGTCCTCCGGGTCCACGTCGGCGAAGCCCTCGCGGGCCTCGTCCACGTCGACCAGCAGGACGGTGACGAGCTTGCGTTCGGCGCCGCCTGGAGCATCGGGCTGCGGGGAGGGACGGGCCAACGGCCGTTCCTTAGCGTGCGTCGTGCCGATCGCCCCAGCCTATAACGAAGCTCCGGCCAGGTGGCGTCCGGAGGGAGCGCCACCAGGCCGGAGCGGGTGGCCGTCTAGCCCCAGCGCACCGTGCGTCCGGGGGCCTGCCCGGTCGGACGCCTGGCCATCACCACATGTACTTGTCGGGGCCGACCAGCCAGAGCCAGCCGGTGAGCCCGACGAGGGCGTAGGCGGCCACGGCGGTTGCCGGCGCAAACCAGTGCTTCGAGCGGAGCACGCCGTGCTGGACCCGCGCGGACAGGGTCACGAAGGCGACCAGCATGACGTGGAGGACGGCTGACACCGCCCGGTGGAGGGGAACGAGCATGGGATGCTCCCTTCTCGGTCGATCCTGTCGATCATCCGGCGCCTCCCTCGCCGGGCGAACCACATTGATCTGGACAAATGATAGTGACTGTTCTCTCTCATTCATAGGGGGCGAATTCCGGAACGAGCGACATTCCGGGTCCGCCCGGTGGGCGTCAGGCGGGAGCGGGGGGCGGGACCTCCAGGGCCAGGGGCACGGTGATGCCGCCGGTGGGGCGTTGGATGGTGGTGGTGAGGTTCCAGCGGCCGGCCAGGGACAGCAGGCGGCCCTGACCCAGCCAGCGGCCGTCGCCCGCCTCGGCCAGCTCGAGGCGGGCACCGGCGAGGTCGGGGTGGGACGCGGGCCTGCCGGTCAGCTCGACCCGGTCGGCGGGCAGGATCGCGCCGGTGTCGAAGTCGGCCACGGTTGCGGTGAAGCGGTTCGGCCCGGCCGCCCCCGGGGTCACGGTCAAGGTGACCTTGACGGTGGTGGCCCAGTCGGCCCCACGGGCCTCCAGGACCGGCGTGGCCGCCGGCGCCGCCCGGGCCCCGTCCGGGGCGCCCGGGGCGAGCTGGCTGAGCAGGGCGGCGGCGGCCAGCACAGCCGCCGCCAGCCCCAGCTCGGCGCCGACGCTGCGGCGCAGCCGGGTCGCGGCCCGGCGCCGGGCGCCGGCCTGGAACAGCGGCACCAGCCGGTAGCGGTTGAGCGCCCCCAGCCCCACCAGCCCGGCGAACAGGACCAGCTTGAGGTCGAGGGCCCGGCCGAACCGGCTGTCGACCAGCCGCCCCCAGCCGCCGAGCTCGTCGGCCGTCCGGACCACGCCGGTGACCACCACCACGGCCAGGCTGATGCCGGCGAGCTTGGAGAAGCGCAGCACCACCTCCCGGGCCGGCCGGGCCGTGGCGCCGCGCCGGAGGCCGGCGAACAGCCAGGCCAGGCCGCCGATCCACACGCCGACGCCCAGCAGGTGGGTCCACTGGGCGAGCAGGTTCAGGGGGCGCAGCGACGACGGGCCGGCCGCGTGCCCGGCCAGCGCGTGCACCAGCATCCCGGCCCCGCCGGCCAGCCCGATGGCCAGCAGCGGGCCCACGGTGGCAGGGCGGCGGGGGCGCGGGCCCTCGGTGGCCGCCGGGGCCAGGAGCGGGGGGTCGGTCGCCGGGCGGGCCAGCAGCCACCAGACGGCGGCGCCGGCGGCGGCGAGCATGGCCGCCCGCCAGAGCAGCCAGCCGCCGGTGGTGGAGCCGAGCATGTCGCCGAGGCCCACCCTGGCGTCGGCCCGGGCGGCCACCGTCATCGCGACCAGCCCACCCGCCGCGGCCGCCAGGGCCGCGCCCAGGAGCAGCGCCGGCCGCCCCGGCAGGCGGCCCCCGAAGACCAGCAGGCCGGTGGCGGCCGCCCCGACCAGCAGGGCGACCCCCCAGTACCAGGCCCAGCGGCCGGTCACGGCGACCGCGCCGAGCGCCGGTCCGGCCTCGACCGCGGCCGCCGACTGGGACGGCGCCATCCGGGGGGCGCCGGCCGCGCCGACCCCGAACCCGAAGACCCCGTCGGTGCGGTGGCCGTCGACGGCCGAGACGATCCGCCAGGTCACCGTGTAGCTGCCGGCCGCGAGCCCGGCCGCCGGGACCCGCAGCTCCAGGGGCCGGCCGGCGACCGGCTGCGCGGGGCCGCCGGCGACGACCCGTCCGCCGCTGTCGAGCACCCGCACCGTGGACAGGCCAGGGTCGGGACGCTCGCTGAAGCGGAGGGTCACCGCCGCCGGCGCCCGCTCCAGCGAGCTCCCGCCGGCTGGCTCGCTGGCCTCGAGGACGCCGTGGGCGGCCGCCACCGGACCGCTGGCCAGCAGCCAGAGCCCGGCCAGAACAGCGGTCAGGTATCCGGGCTTGCGGCAGCCGCGTGGTCGCCGTGGGCGGCGCGCAAGCTGCAGCGCCGTACGGGTGCCTCGGCGCGGCATGCGGCGCCGGATACCCGACCGCTGTTCTGGGGGAGCAGCGAGCGCGGCGAGCCGCCCACGGCGTTGCATGGGACCGTCAGACCTTCCCGGCGCCGGTCAGGGCGACGTCGGGCTGGGCGGCCGGGGTGGACGTCCGCCGTCCCCAGGCCAGGGCACCGACGATCAGTCCGACGGCGCCGACGATCAGCCCGCCCAGGGCCAGCAGGCGGGCCTGGTCGGCCGTGTCCCTGGCTTCCTGCTGGGCGGCCGCGGCCGCCGCCATGGTCCCGGTCAGCCGGGTCGCCTCACGGTCGAGCCGCTCGGCGAGCTGGGCCGTGGTGGGGTCCTTGACGGCCGGGAAGGCGGCCTTGGCCGGGTCGTTGACGTCACTGAAGGTCTCGGGGCCGCTCGGGATGGCCAGGTCGATCTTCTGGGTGCCGAGCGCGCCGTTCAGGTGGACGGTGTAGGCGCCGGCCTGGGTCGGGACGAAGAACGACCGGTAGTCACCCGGCGTTCCCCAGCCGTCGCCGAAGTGCGGCTCCAGGGGCAGCTCGACCATCTCGGCCTTGGGGTCGACCTTGCCGCCGTAGTAGAGGTGGGCCTTCAGCTTGTCGAGCTGGCCGGCCAGGTCGGTGGCGGGCTTGCCGCCGCGGCTGATGATCACCTGGAGGCTGTTGGGCGCCCCGGCGTAGGCGGGCTCCTCGCCGAAGCCGACCACGAAGGTGTACTTACCGGCCTTCTTGTCGGCGTGGGCGGAGGCCGGCGCGGCGACGAGCGCGGCCAGCACCACGGCCGTGCCGAGCACGACGGCCACCCGCAGCAACCGGCTTGGCAGGGTCGAGGGGAGTGGCTGTCGGCGCATTTTTGCCTCCTTTTCACCGACATGACCGTCATGAGTGCATAATGAGAGAGAACGTTATCACTAGTCAAGTATGACTAGTTACCGTCGAGTCTTGAACGGTTCGCCCGTATGTAGAGGATGGGGAGGAGAGTACGATTGGCCCCATCAGCGTGGGAACGAGCTAGTGCCATGACCAGCAGCGACCCCGCGGCGGCGGACCTGGAGCGGTCCAGCGAGCGCTGGATCGCCTGGTTGGCCGGGGAGACGGCCGGACGCCGGCACCCGCCGGCGTCGGCCCTGCACGCGCTCTGGGACGCACTCGAGGAGTGGTTCGCCTCCGACGACTTCGCCGGTTCGGCGCTGGCCGCGGCCGTGGTCGCCCCGCCCGACGGCCGCGGCCCGGCCGCCCACGCGGTCCTCGTCCGGCACCGCCAGGCCACCCGCCGCCTGCTCGAGGACCTGGCCCGCGCGGCCGGCGCCCGCGACCCCGCCGCCCTGGCCGGCCAGCTCCTCACCCTGGTCGAGGGCGCCATCGCCGGCGCCCTGATCGACCGCCACCCCAGCGCCGCCCGCCACGCCCGCGAGCTCACCCAGATCGCCCTGACGGCCGCGGGTCCCCAGGGCTAGGGTCGCCTCACCGTCCCCGTGCGCGACCAGGTGTGGGACCGGCCTCGTGTTCGAGGTCGAGATCACCGCGAGGGGCTCCGCCATCTGCGCCTGCTTCCGGGCAAGGTCCGCGACGCGGCGGCCCAGGCGATCAAGGGCCCCATCGCCGCCGCGTCGTCCACCGGCCGCGCCGACGACTCCAACGACGTCCGTCAAAGGACAAAGGACTCGCCGGTGGTTCCTCCTGGGTGGAAGATGTGCTCGGAGGTGGA
>DASUPQ010000229.1 GCA_036280995.1 Actinomycetota bacterium
TCGAGGTCCTACCAGCTCCTCACCGTCGCCGGGATCCTCACCCTGGCCGCGCTGACCCTCTTCTTCGAGCTCGACATCGGGTTCGTGGCCATCACCATCGGCCTGGTCCTCACCCTGATCTCGCCACAGCTGCAGAAGCGCGCGGTCGGGCAGGTCACCTGGCCGGAGATCCTGCTGATCACCGGGTCGGCACCTACGTCGGCGTGCTGCAGGAGATGGGCACCATCGATGGCCAACGCCCCCCAGAGTGTCGACCGGGACCGCTTCTTCCGGCAGCTGGTGGCCTACGGCGTCCTGGTTACCGTGCTCGCCCCCGATCGGGCTCTGGTTGGTGTTCGTGGTCGTCCTGGGCTAGGGCGGAGCTGAGTCCTTGAGGTCGCGCTTCATGACCTTGCCCATGTCGTTGCGGGGCAGCTGGTCCAGGTAGCGGACCACCCGGGGGCGTTTGTGCGGGCCGAGCAGCCGCGCAACGTGGCCGATCAGCTCCTGCTCGGGCGGCCGCGCCTGGGCCGGGACGATCCAGGCGACGATGCGCTCCCCCAGGTCGGGATCGGGCTCCCCGGTCACCGCCGCCTCGGCGACCCCCGGGTGCTCGCCCAGAGCGCTCTCGATCTCGCCGGCGCCGATCTTGTACCCGCCGCTCTTGATCAGGTCGACCGAGCGGCGCCCGACGATCCGGATGTAGCCGTCGGGGGCGCGCACGGCCACATCCCCGGTGTGGAACCAGCCGTCGCGGACCGCCTCGGCGGTGGCGTCCGGGCGGTTGAGGTACTCCAGGAACAGATTCGGCCCCCGCACCAGGATCTCGCCGACGGTCTGGTCGTCGCTGGCTTGGATGGTCGCGCCGTCGTCATCGATCAGCCGCACCTCCACCCCGTCGAGGGGCGGTCCGACGGTGCCGGGACGGCGGTCGCCGGCGGCACGCACGGCACAGTTCATCAGCGTCTCGGTCATGCCGTAGCGCTCGACGACGCGCTGGCCGGTGGCGGCCGCGATCCGCTCGTGGTCGGTGGCCGGCAGCGCCGCCGATCCGGAGACCAGCAGTCGTGCCCGCGAGATCCCGCCGGCGGTCTCCGGATCGCGTTCGGCGTCGGCAGCCAACCGGTGGTACATGGTGGGGACGCCGAACATCATCGTCGCCGGCCCGGTCAGCTCGGCGGCCACCGCCGCCGACGAGAAGCGCTCCAGGTGGTGGACGGCTCCGCCGAGGCGGAGGGGTCCGAGCACGCCAAGGATCAGCCCGTGGACGTGGAACAGCGGCAGGGCGTGGGCGAGGACGTCGTCGCCCGTCCATTCCCAGGCGGCGGCCAGCGCGTCCAGGTTGGACGAGATCGCCCGCCTGGGCAACGCGACACCCTTGGGCGGCCCGGTCGTCCCCGAGGTGTAGACGATCACCGCCGGAGCCTCGGGCGAGGGCTCGGCGGGCAGGGCACCGCCCCGGGCCGACAGATCGACGTCGACCCGGGGAACGCCGGCCAGCTGTGGGGGAAGCTCGACGCCCTCGGCGGTCAACAGCAGCGCCGGTGCGCTGTCGGCGACGATGTGGGCCAGCTCGCGCTCGCCCGCCTTGGGGTTGATCGGCACCACCGGTACGCCAGCGACCAGGGCGCCGACCACCGCCGCGCAGGTCTCCAGGGCCGGCACCGCCCACACGGCGACGCGGGGCCTGGACTGGAGCAGACCGGCAAGGTGGGTCGCCACGCCGGTCAGCTCCCGGTAGGTCAGGACCCGCTGCCCGAAGCGGATCGCTTCCTGGTCGCTGGGGTCGGCCAGCGGAGGGAGCAGGGTGCCGCCTGCCGTCGGGGTGGTCGAAGCGCTCATCGGGTGCCTCCCGCCCGTCGCGAGACCTCGCGCCCGTCGGCCGCGACGCCGATCATGGATGCTGTCTGAAGGCTAGACCAGCCGAGGGACCCCATGACAGGAGCAGCACCATCGGGCGGGGCGGACCGGCCGGTCCGCCTCAGCGCCGCCGAGCTGATCGACGCGGTCGTCGATCCCGGCTCCTGGCGGAGCTGGGACGAGCCGGCGGTGGCGCCGCACGGCCTCGATCCCAGCTACGCCGCCGACCTGGCCAGGGCGCGGGAACGGACGGGCTTGGACGAGGCCGTCCTCACCGGCACCGGCCGGCTACGCGGCCGCCAGGTGGCGGTGGTCGTGTCCGAATTCGGGTTTCTCGCCGGTTCGATCGGCGTCGCCGCCGGCGAGCGGCTGGTCCGCGCAGTCGAGCGGGCGGGCAGGGAGCGCCTGCCGCTGGTCGCGGCGCCGGCCTCGGGCGGGACCCGCCTGCAGGAGGGCACGGTCGCGTTCCTGCAGATGGTCAAGGTGGCGGCGGCGATCGCCGACCACCGCAGGGCCGGGCTGCCCTACCTGGTCTACCTTCGGCACCCCACCACCGGGGGCGTGCTCGCCTCCTGGGGGTCGCTCGGGCATGTGACCGCGGCCGAGCCGGGGGCGCTGATCGGTTTCCTGGGGCCGCGGGTCTATGAGGCCCTGCACGACCAGCCGTTCCCGCCCGACGTGCAGGTGGCCGAGAACCTCTACGCCAAGGGCCTGGTCGACGCGGTGGTGGCGCCTGAGGAGGTCGCCGAGGTGGCTGCCCGCGTCCTGGATGTGCTGTGCGCCCCCCGCGAGGTCCCACAGGCCGCCGAGCCGCCCGCCGACGACCAGGCGGGCGAGACCCCGGTCGCTGAGTCGATCCGCCGCTCGCGGCGCCCGGACCGGCCGGGGGTGCGGGCCCTGCTCAGGGTGGCCGCGCGGAACGTGACGCCCCTGAGCGGGACCGCCGCCGGGGAGATGGACCCCGGGGTGCTCCTGGTCCTTGCCCGCTTCGGCGCCGTCCCCTGCATCCTCCTGGGGCAGGACCGGCACCGGCAGCGGCGCCAGCAGCCGCTGGGACCAGCCGGGCTGCGCGCGGCCCGGCGTGGCATCCGCATCGCCACCGAACTGGACCTGCCGTTGGTGACGATCGTGGACACGGCCGGGGCGGACCTGTCCAAAGAGGCCGAGGAGGGCGGGCTGGCCGGGGAGATCGCCCGGTGCCTGGCCGACCTGGTGACCCTGCCGGCCCCGACCCTGTGCCTGCTCCTCGGCGAGGGGGCTGGCGGCGGCGCGCTTGCGTTCCTGCCGGCCGACCGCGTCGTCGCGGCCCAGCACGCCTGGCTCTCCCCGCTACCGCCCGAGGGGGCATCGGCCGTCCTGTACCGCACCACCGAGCGGGCGGTCGAGGTCGCCGAGCGGCAAGGCATCGGCGTGGCCGCCCTTCGTGCCCATCGCATCGTCGACCGGGTGGTCCCGGAGCTTCCCGACGCCGCCGACGAGGGTGAGGCGTTCCTGCAACGGGTGGGCGCGGCGCTCGAAGCCGAACTCGGTACCCTGCTCCGGTCCGACCCCTCGGCCCGGTACCGTGAGCGCCGCCGCCGCTACCGCGCGCTCGGGCTGACATGACACTCTGGCGGTCGATGAGAGGAGCGGCGTGAACAGGTTCCACCGCTACTACTGTGGAAGCTCCAGCTGGGCCCGCCTGGTGCAGACGACCCTGGCGCCGGCCGTGCTGGAGGGGACCGACCTGGGCCGGCGGGTGTTGGAGATCGGTCCCGGCCCGGGGCTCACGACCGAGGTTCTGGCCGGGGTGGCGGCGGAGCTGACCGCGGTCGAGATCGACCCGACCCTGGCCAGGGCGACCCGCCACCGGGTGCCGGCCGCGCGCGTCGTGCAGGCGGACGCGACGAGCATGCCCTTCGCCGACGCCGCCTTCAGCGCCGTGGTCTGCCTGACGATGCTGCACCACCTCCCATTCCCCGAACTGCAGGATCGGCTGTTCGCCGAGGTCCGCCGGGTGCTGGCTCCTGGCGGCGTCTTCTGCGGCTCCGACAACCCAGGTCGGGGACTCAAGTTCCGCCTGATCCACCTCGGCGACAATCGGACCGTCGTCGATCCCGCCACCCTTGGGGCGCGACTGCAACGTGCGGGACTCGAGCAGGCGCGGATCCGCACCGGATCGCGGATCGTGTTCCACGCCCACCGCCCCGACAACGACTCGACCTAGCGCCCCTGTGGGGGGTGTGCCCGCAAATCCCTGCCACTCACAACTGGGCGCTGAGGATCACCGCGGCGCGCAACGCAAGCACACCGATCAGCACCAGCCCGGGCGCGCTCGCCAACGCGAGCTGCGGCTGGGCGACCACGGCGCCGTCGGCGGTGACGGCGAGCCGAGAGGTTACGAGGCCGCGAAGCCCGGGCACCATCCCCGCGAACGCCACCAGCCACAGCAGGATCCAGGGGAAGCCGAAGGCGTCGTCCAGGGCGCCGGCCGGGATGAGGGTGAGCACGAAGACCACCAGCAGCGCGAGCTCGAGGAGCGTGAAGAGGCGCTCGGAGAGCTCCAGCATGCTGGCGCTGGCCCGCGCGTCCGCCCGGTAGCGGACGAGCAGCAGGAGCAGCGCCGCCGAGCCGGCGAGCCCGGAGGCGAGGAAGAGGCCGCCGAGCGCCCACGTGTCGCTCCACACCGGCTGGTTGGAGACGGCCAGGAGCACGCCGGTGTAGCCGGCGATGAACAGGCCCAGGACCGCCCCGACGGTGATCCACAACCTGCCCGGCGTA